>JBATNE010000114.1:0-9009 GCA_049290195.1 Candidatus Zixiibacteriota bacterium | reverse complement strand
GGTGCGCGGCATTCGCACTGCTCCCAAGAATTGATACTGGAGCAGTGGCTCAGCTATCAACCACCCTCGCCTGGGTACGTAGACTCAGACATGTGAACACCTCCTTGTCAATGTATTCTACCCACCTGTGTGGATACAATCGTTGGGTTTTGTCGATATAGAACTAACATCGACCAAATTGACTATAGTCCGTAACTGGCTGGCATGCAATAGGTTATGTCAACCCCTCCCTGGGTTCGATCAATTGACCCGACTGGCGGTCCGTGTGCATAAGAGACGTGCTTCTATCCATCGTAAGTACTGCAAAGACATGATTGATTCTCACTGAATTACGCCCTCCGGGCTCAGGTGAGTGACGTCCGTCATGATTGAGAACCGAGCCCAATTCTCTGATGACGCGCAAATCGGACCTATGGAGGCTGTCGAGAACAGAAATGTCAACTATTAATGTACGGTAGGCAATTCGCAGATCAATACTTGGTGCTGCGCAGGGGACGCATATTTGAAGTAACTAGCAAGATGCCAGAATCCCGCATAGCTCAGGGTGCCATGCGAGCTTCAAGATGCTCACTGTTCCTGCCTCGGCGAGCGCGATCGGCTTGTCTGCCTGGTCAGCGGAACAGTTACGGCGGATTGACGACCTTCCTGAGTTTGACAACGCGCTCCCTAAGAACGCCCCACTCAATGTTCCGACGGGGCTCCTCCACAAACAGTTCAAAGTTCGAGGAGAGTGCTTCTTTTCGACATCAACCACTCCTGTCCAAAGTAAAGGTCCCGGCTTTGTCTCATGCGATGTCGGCTCGTGCGTTTTGAGGCTTGTGCGCAAGCTCCGCTCAGGCAAAAGTTGTGGCCTAGGGCAGGGGTTACGCGAAAGCCTGTAAGGAGTTGGCCCAATTTCCAAAAGAGCAGTGTGCCAAGAGGACGCTTTCGGAAAGCTGGTCACCGTACACCCGCCCATATTGAAATGTCAAGGTGCTATCGGTCAGGCCGTAGACACTGTCTGTTTGGTCACTGGGCCAAGCTCTCGCGAAACGGTAGCGGCGCTGCGGGATTAGAAGACCATCACCGCGGTCGAAACTCATCAGTTCTCACGAGAGTTGCGGTATCTGTGTGGAATTTGCTTGCTCGCCTCCGTGGACTTTACTCCGATTTGAAGGCGGACCGTTGCGGTAATCGTACCCAGTGTTTGAGCACTTCTCTCGAAACCAAATCCCTTGGTAGGTAATATCCGCAAGTTGGAGTGCGGCAACGTCTAGTTCTGAATTGCAGCCTTCGAAAGTGTTGCTTTCCTCAGACTGGATATATGTGTCCATGCCTCAATGATGAGACAAAGCTGGCATGAACGGAAGAGAGAAAAAGTTGCCGTTTCCGGCAACGCTGTTTATATCAAGTGGGAGCCGAAGAATCCGGTCAGGAGGTCGCGAAGTTCTAGCAGGACCGCATCGAAATCTGGCAGTGACGAAACTTGGTGGGCAATTCCCTTTTCCCAAAACTGGCGCGCGGCAGATACGCGAGCCTCTAGGAGAAAGTCCTCGACCGACCTCGGCACCCTCAGTTCCTTCGCCTCGAGCTTTTCCACGAATATGGGCCAGACTGCCTCGATAGCGAACCGGTCCTGGTACAGTTTGAGTAGACACCACACATCGTAGAAGTCCCGGCTCTTACCGCGCTGCAAAATGCTCCTTATTTTCTCCGCAAGTATCTCCGCCAGCGTATAAACTGGTATGCTTGCTATTGAATCGTCGGCGTAGCTGGAAGTCACTGCTAACGTCTGACGTGCCTCGACAATGCTCTCGTCAAAGGAGAGATCGACCTTGATATTGTTCTTCTGCCCGCTGGACTTCTGTAGTGGGCCGTCGTACCCGAGTTTCAATTGCGCAGAGACGATGGTGTCTCCTTTGCCGGGATATTGGGAGTACTCGACCACCCGCATACGCACGCCAAAAGTCTCGATGACCCCCTGGGCAAGTCGTGCGAAGTTGCGCATTATCGCTGCTGCCGTGAGCGGTACGGTACTGGTAAAATCAAGGTCTTCAGAAAAGCGCCAGTCTGGAAAGTAGCACTTCTTGAGGGCGGTCCCCCCTTTGAAGACGAGCGCGTCGGTCATAGCGGCATCGCCTGCGAGGACAGTAAGCGTCTTCGTTAGGACATAGTCCTTCTCGATAATCCCAGTATCTACTCCCTGTGTAGCGGCGATGGTCCGAATGTCGACTGCTCGAAGCATGGGATTAGTGGGTTTTCCACTCGGTGAGGCTGTTGAGGTCAAGGTTGATCGCAACCTTCCATTCGGCGTTGTACGAAATCGCCTTTCCCGACCCAGGGTTGAGGAGGGCGTACCCAGCGGAGAGATTACTGAGAAGTTCGCGGCGGGTCTGGGGTCGCTTGATGTCCAGAGCGTCCATGAGATAGCCCAGGCGCTTCACGACAGCGCCATTCTTCATCCGAATCGCATAGGAACTCACCTTGCCCCAATCGACTTCGTTCCGGCCGTTCCAGAGCCCCTTGGCGACCTCCGTAATGTCGCCGCAGTACTTGGGCAGGTCCAGACAGTCCACAAAGGCCTTCTCTCGCTCAGCGACGACGATTTTGCGCTCATTGGCCCGCTGCTCAGTGTACCCGAAAAATCGCGGCAGGCGAAGGCGGACGAATGTGAAAGTAGTGCCGCCGATGGTCAAGGGCTTCTTCTGCTTTGGAGTTGCCACGAAGATGGTCTGGGAGACCTGTTCGGTCCAGCCATAGAATGACAACGCAGTCCAGTAGCTGAGGTAAGACGGTGTGACGAGCTCGGTCGCAATGAGTCGGCCCTCCTCCATGTATTTGCCCGAAGACCACGCCTCAAGCGGAATGAGCAAGTATCGCCCTTTCTCCAAGCGGAGGAGCTTCTTCTTGCGTTCAAGCTGACGGGCAATGGCTGAAGCACTGTCGCGGGAGGTTTTCAGTATCTTGGCAATATCTTCGACTGTGACGATTCGCTTGCCCGTAACGCCAATAGTGGCAATTAGTTCAGTCTCATTTGGTCCAATGCCGTACTTCATAGTATGATTGATCATTCCGATGTCTGGTATCGGCATGTTACCTCAATTTGTACGGAGATGTCAAGGACCAAAATATTGGCGAATTTTCTACTTGACACTTCTTACTGCCGGTAAGATATTCTTACCATTAAATAATCGAAGTCGGAGGCCAGAATGTCTGATGAAGTGAGGAAAGCCGTTTTGCAGGCGATTTCATTGTACGCACAAGACTCTCTGCCTGCGGAGACCGACAATCTTCGACCTATTGAAGACTTGGGATTTGACAGCCAAGACGGAATAGCAGTTGCTTGCGAGCTCAGTCAGCTTCTCGACATTGAGATTCCTGACGAGGTAAACCCCTTGGTCGATGATGAAATGAAACGCGGGAGGACAGTAGAGGAAATCGTCACGCTTATCGTGTCGCTGAAAGCGATAGAAGGAACCGAGAGTGGAACAACCAAGGAATAACGTGGACGTCGCCGGCCGACTCAAAGCAGCTAGAATCCAAGCAGGCTTGTCTCAGGGTCAGGTAGCGAAGTTACTCAATTTCCAACGCCCGACCATTTCCGAAATTGAAGCCGGAAGAAGAAAAGTATCAAGTGAGGAGCTAGTTCACTTTGCGGAAATATACGATGTGAGCATCTCGTGGCTGGCTGCTGGAAACGCAGTTGTTGAGAGTCCGAATGTTGAGCTAGCCGCACGAGAATTGTCGAAGTTGAAGCAGGAAGATTTGGATCGGGTCCTCAAGCTGCTTCAGTCAATCCGCGAGACAAGGAAAAGCAGTCAGTGACATACTTGTCTACGAATGTGATCAGAGGTGCACTGCGGGCTGCCCTCCAAACTCGCCAAAAGCTCAGCATTCCAAATGAATCGCCAATTAATGTTTTTGACTTGGCAGAGCGCTTAGGAATTGAAGTGAAGTTCGCCAGCATCGGCAGCTTTAGTGGTATGTGGGTAAAGGATCCGCCAACGATATTGGTGTCCAGTCTACGCCCATACGGGAGACAGGCCTTTACATGTGCTCATGAACTCGGGCACTGGTTCTTTCGGCACGGATTGAAGGTGGACTTGTCCGAGATTCACGAAATTTGGCAATCAAGTGACCAGGAAGAGCTTCTAGTAAACACCTATGCTGGCTTTCTCCTAATGCCCTCTTGGACAATAAGACGAGCCTTCGACCATCGCTCGTGGTTAATCGAACATTGTACGCCTATGCAGGTCTATGTCGTTTCATGCCAACTGGGCGTCAGTTACGAAGCGTTGATTACGCACATGTGCCATTCCGTCAAACTGATATCACGGGCACATGCACAACGTCTTCTCAATGAATCACCCTCGAGTATCAGGTCCTCCACATTTCCCGGATTATCGAGCCACCGTATGGTCATTGTGGACAAAGCATGGGAACGAGTGCCGATAGATTTGCAGGTTGGAGACCACGTGTATCTACCAAACGGAGCTGAGGCATCAGGCAAGTGCGTTTCACAAATTAACGGCTCCGACGGTAGGGTGATTTTGGAAGCGGTGAGAACGGGCACTGCACGACTCCACAATGCACTAGAAAATTGGTCTGCCTATGCACGCGTGTCGCGCAAAGATTTTGAGGGACGTTCCCTTTATCGACACATGGAGGATCCAGAAGCAAATGAGTGAACCAGTGATTATCGCCAGGTCAAACATTTCTCTGGCATGGGCACATGCTTTTCTTGCAGTATACGGCGGTAGAATATCTACTACAACACCGCTTGTTGTCTCGGCGGGTGATTTTGATGGCTCATCCACTCCAGAAGAGGAGACAATCCGCCAGGCTGTGGATGAAGCGCTTGCCTCCGCAGACAAATTGTCCTGCAAGATGAATGCAGACTTGATCTTTCCGCAGAGCCAGTGGAAACGCTCACGTACTCTTGGTAGGTCAGAATTCTTTAATCGCTATGTAAACGATTATTACCCTCGGCTGCGAGCCAGAGACAAACGCCGTAATGGCAAGGGCACCTACTTTCTCAGAATGATTGCTTGGGGCCTCCCCACGAATGACGAATACGCGCCTGAGCCGATCAATCAGTTGGAGCATGTGATCAGTATGTATCAAGATAGGGCAAACCATGGCATGCGCCCTCGAACATCGGCGCTCCAGATTGCGTGTTTTGACCCGGATCGAGACCACACAAGAGCGGCTAGGAGTATATTCCCGTGTCTGCAACAACTTGGATTCGTTTATGGCTCGGCTAATTCTCTCGTCCTCAATGCGTACTATCCAAGTCAGTACATCTTTGACAGAGCCTATGGTAACTACCTTGGTCTATCACATCTTGGGATGTTTGTAGCGGGTGAACTAGGCTTGAAGTTCCGTCGCTTAACATGCTTCATAGGGTCACCTAAGTTGGGCGACGTGAAGAGGGGAACTCTTCGTCCACTAGCAGCCCAATTGACCGACATTGCTTCCCAGACCCGCCCAGTGGGAGCTGGTTGCCAATGATCCGGCCACTCGACTATCTCGACTTGCCCGTAGATCTTCTTCCGGCGCAACCGACAAAGGCATATAATACTTTTTGGCGATTTGCTGCTGAGCGACAGGCCATATTCTTTCGCAAGCACCAACATCATTCACCTCCCTGGACATGTGACAGTGTGCTCCGTATGTACAAATTCACCAATGCCTATCGAGCCGCCGATCGCGTGAGCCAGTATCTGATTCGAAGAGTCATCTATGAAGGAGATCAACAGCTAAGCCACGTGTTCTTCCGTGTTATCCTTTTCAAGCTGTTCAATAAGATTGAAACGTGGGAGTTACTAGAATCTCAATTCGGAGAGCTCAGTTATTCTCGGCGACTTCTATCGTCAATCGACCGGGCGCTAAGCAAAGCACTAGCTAACGGAGTGCGTGTATACTCTGCAGCATATATTATGCCGTCGGGAGGCACACGGTTCTCGACGAGACACAAGCACTCTGCACATTTGCAATTACTGTCAACGATGATGGAAGATTCTGCGTATGACCGCTTGGCCTCCTATAAGACTATGAGCCAGGCATTTGAGCTACTACGAAGCTACCCGATGATTGGTGACTTCCTGGCCTATCAATTTGTAACTGATCTGAATTACAGCACAATCACGGATTACTCTGAAATGGAGTTCGTCGTCCCCGGTCCAGGGGCAAAGGACGGAATTGCAAAGTGCTTTTCAGACTTGGGCGGCCTAACTGAGCCCGAAATTATTAGAGTGGTAGCTGACCGGCAGGAGTCCGAGTTCGAGAGATTGGGGCTAGCCTTTCAGTCTTTGTGGGGCAGACGCCTGCAGCTGATTGATATTCAAAACCTGTTCTGTGAGGTGAGCAAATATACCAGGGTTGTGCACCCTGAGATGAATGGGACTTCCGGACGCCATCGCATAAAGCAGAAGTATGCACCCGCAGAAGATCAGATCGAATACTGGTTTCCACCAAAGTGGAATATCAACGTTGCCAGCGATGTTGGGACTGGTCGCAATTGAAGACGATCGAATCAGATTCCGCTGACCATGCCTGGATCTCTGCAACCCGGCTATTCCAGGATTCTCGCAACCTTATTACCTATGAGAGCCGGTGTGGGAAGTGCCATGACATTGGTCGAATGGCATTGTTGCTTAATGATCCTCGACAACGATGGGTGTTGTCGCGACAGCCTGCGATTAACCCAGCTTTTGCACTTGCCGAATGCGTTTGGATACTGACTGGCAGAAACGACCTGGCGTTTCTTCAGTATTTCAACAGCGAGTATGCCAAGTACGTAGGACACTCCACGCAAGTATATGGGGCTTATGGTCACCGTATACGCCGGGGATTGGGTATTGACCAGTTGGAGCGAGCCTACAATGCGTTGAAAGCCAGGCCATCTAGTCGTCAGGTTGTCATTCAAATCTGGGATTCCCGTTTGGATCTGCCCAAGAACGATGGTTCGCCCAGCAGCGAGGACATACCTTGTAACCTGGTATCTTTGCTGAAAGTACACGGCGGTTCGCTGGAATGGACACAAATTCTCAGGAGTAATGACGTCTTCCTCGGATTTCCATATAACGTCATTCAATTCACGACTCTCCTTGAGATTATGTGCGGTTGGCTTGGAATAGGGATGGGCCACTACTGTCATATCACTGACTCTTTCCATTCTTATGAGAAGGACTTGAAGAGCATTCAAGCGGTGTCTCAAATTGAGATACCGTCCAATATAGACTCGCTGATGTTTTCCAAGGAAGACTCTGATCGTTACTTTCGGGAACTTGCACTACGGATTGAAATACTGATACAGCCAAACCTCAGCAAAGGTGAGTTCTTAAGTATTACGTCGTGGCCTGCAGCACCCCAGGCTATTCGTAATGTTCTTTACGTGCTGGCTGCAGAATCCGCGCGAAAGAGAAAGTGGAAGTCCGAACGGGAAATCATTGGCAATTGTACAAACGGCGTCCTGCAGATTGCCTTTAGGAATTGGTGCAGTAGCCGCTCAAAGAACGTGTCAACATAGCAGCTCGGTTGATGAAGAAAAAAAGAGGGCCTGAAACTGATGCTTCAAGCCCTCGAATGGCATTGGGCAGTATGGTTCCCTTTGACATTAGTA
The DNA here is from genome assembly GCA_049290195.1 of Candidatus Zixiibacteriota bacterium. GTDB lineage: Bacteria > Zixibacteria > MSB-5A5 > GN15 > FEB-12 > FEB-12. Next base: position 1,406 of record JBATNE010000114.1, on the reverse strand, counting down.
AAACGAACAATGTTTGTGTTGGATATTGAACCCTCACGAAAGTAAGGAGCCAGCCCGTCGCTCAAGGTTCACCCGTGCGTCCGTGTGCGGAAGAGTTCGGGCAGCAGCCGTGAGTCCCTGCACCATCCCCCACACGGTCGAGACGTCGTCCCCGGCGTTGAGCCCCGCTTGGTACCCGGCGACCACTTCGAACTTCGTGAAGGGTTTTGACGAAAACCAATCGAGTACTTCACCAGCGGCTCCGCTGATCTTGATCGCCATCGCCCGCTCGACCGTGTATCGCACGCGATCCGACACTGCGGTTTCTTCAACGAACCGGTTGAGAATCGGCAGGGCATCCCGATATAAGCGATCAGGTGCCCGGTGGCGGTGGACAATGCGAAGTTCGCTCACCTGGTCCGCCCCCCAGACGATGTGGTTTCCGCAGACGTAGTTGTAGAGGAACGTCGTCAGTCCGAAGGTAGCGGCACCCGTTTCGGAGTTCCAGAGGAAAAACCCCCGCCCGAGCGTGGCGTCGCCGACCGCAACGGGATGATCGTCGTTCACGAAGAACGCGAACATGTCCCGATCAGACGCATAGAGTCCGGCATTGGAATTCCCATGACTCGGATGCGCCGGGGGCACATGCCAGCCCGTGCCTTCAAGCGCGTGCATCAGACTCTCAATCACGTCCGAGTCCCAAATTCTGCCATAGGTCGGGCTGGTAAAGGCTGCAGCAGTGAGCCGTTCGCCTGAACCATGGCCAAATGGGTCAGAGCGCAAGAGCAACTTGCAACGCTCGCCGGATCGGTCTAGCCCGTGCCTGAGGCAGTCCCGAACCATATCCGGTGGCAACGTCCGCAAGTACTTGGCTGGTGCACCCACATTGATGGCAAGCTGGCTGAATGCCCAGTTCGTGAGATACGCGGGCGGCGTCTCCCCATTGACAGCGATGGCTCCGTCTGGCGTGGTCACCAATGCGACATGGCGCAGTTGGCGCGCTTCCTCGCTGGACCGCTCCCGTCTGCCCTTGACGAAACAATAAAGGGCGTTGAGATCCGGGAACCGCTCATCCGGGGGCCGTTCCAACCATTGGTTGTGCGCGTCGTATAAGTTTGTCATGGTGTTTCTGCTCCTTTCATGCCGCGGATGCGGCTGCTTCTGTTGCAGCGGCCTCTTTGACCAGATGGTCGATAAGGTCGCTCGCTTGTTTCTTGGTGATCTGCTTGATGTCCTCCACGTCGCCGGCTTTTGCCAGCCACTCGTGCCCCTCCTCGGCGTTCAGCCCCTTTGTGAGAAGGAGCTTGAAGAGGTACTTGCGCTGCCGCCCGGTCATGGGTTTCAGCGCGTCGATGTGGTAGGCCCCCTCAGTCTGGCCGTTGCCGTTGCCATTGGCGGACTTCAGACCGGTCTTGCCCCCCGCCCCC
>JBATNE010000113.1:0-1993 GCA_049290195.1 Candidatus Zixiibacteriota bacterium | reverse complement strand
GGCCTGCCCAACGAAGTCCGAGCGCAGCGAGGACGTAGTTGGGGAGACGGGAGACGGAAGACGGGAGACGGAAGACGGGAGACGGGTCATCCCGAGTCACTAATACGACCGGGTCGCATTATCGTCGTCGATGACATTGATTGGCAGTGTGCGTATGTTCAGTTGCTCCTCTGCGGCGAGCAAGTGCCCGGCACTCGATTGACGCCATGTGCTCGTTCCCGAGTTTTGGTCCGAAGGGAGTGAATATCGTCTTGGTGACGGCGCGTGCGTGCATGTACCGATCCCGTTTGGCAGCATACATTTTCAGCATTCCCCTTCGGGCTCGCGCAGAGGAGTTGAGTATTTTCCCCGAAACGAAAGGATCTCGTATGGCAGTCACACCACTCCCTGTATTGCATCCGCATGCGGCAGGAATCGATATCGGAAGCGAGTCGATATTCGTATCGGTCGACGGTGTCCGTGTCGAACGTTTCACCACATTCACCGATTCGTTACGCGCTGCGATTGCGCATCTGCAACTGCACGGGTGCATCACCGTTGCGATGGAAGCGACCGGGGTATACTGGGTTGCGCTTCACGAACTGCTCGAAGAAGCCGGGATCATTGTGTGTCTGGTGAATGGCGCGCATGCCCGAAATCTGCCGGGCAGGAAGTCGGACGTGCAGGACTGCCAATGGCTTCAGCAGTTGCATGCGTACGGATTGCTGCGCCCGAGCTTCATTCCGCCCGAGACGATCCGGCGACTGCGAACGTACACACGTCTGCGTGATGATCATATCAAGCAGGCTGCGATGCATATCCTTCATATGCAGAAATCGCTGGATCTGATGAACCTGAAGATCCATCTGGTGCTCAGCAAGCTCTCTGGCGAAAGCGGGATGCGAATGGTACGCGCCATCCTTGATGGAGAGCGTGATCCAGAGCGCTTGCTCTCCTTGTGTGCCACCCGCATTCAGCGCACGAAAGAGCGCGAGATGCGTGCCGCCCTGCACGGGATCTACCGCGACGATCATCTGTTCGCATTGCGGCAAGCGGTGGAATGCTGGGATTTTTACCAAAGACAACTCGTGGCGTGTGAAGCGGAGATCGAGCAACTGCTCGGAGAAATCACGCGCGATATGCCGCCCCCGCCGACCAACAGCAACGCCAAACCAACGCGCCATCACCAACCCCAGATTGAAGATTTGCACGGCAAACTGATGCGTCTGACCAACGGGGATAATCCCGCCATGATCACCGGGATGAGCGATGCCACCGTGATGAAGGTGATTGCGGAAACTGGAAGTGATCTGCAGAACCACTGGACGACCTCCAAGCACTTTGTCTCCTGGCTGGGCTTATCGCCGACGCATCAGCAATCGGGAAAGATGCGTCGGGTCAAGACGCTTCGAAATAGAAATCGCGCCGGCCAACTCTTTCGAGAAGCAGCACAATCTCTGGCCGGCAGCAAATACAGCGCGCTCGGTGGTTTTTACCGCCGGATCAAAGCAAAGCGAGGACCGAAGGTCGCGATGAAAGCGGTTGCCCGCAAGTTGGCGGTGCTCTATTACAATGTGATGGTCCATGGATGTCAATACGTGGAAACAGGGCTTGAACGATACCAGGAACAATACGAGCAATCACTCCAAGAACGACTTTCCAAACAGGCGAGGAAACTCGGATTTGTATTACAGCCCTTATCCAGCAGAGGAAGCTGAGGAGATGTCATTGGCAGCGAGTCCCGCGAAGCGGGACGAGTCGAGGGAGGGCCTGCCCAACGAAGTCCGAGCAAAGCGAGGACGTAGTTGGGGAAGGTTGACGCGCAGAGTGCCATCCGCTACTTTTCCGGTCACACTCTGGAGGAACCATGCGATTTTTATACATCATCTTGATGACCGCGATAGTCGCGGGCGGGGCTGATGCGCAGGGCATCGTGGTGGACCGTCACGATGTGGCGAAGTTCGACAGCATTCCTGTGCGCTATGTCGCATCCGCGCGCGCGCTGCGCCTGTTG
>JBATNE010000112.1:0-8093 GCA_049290195.1 Candidatus Zixiibacteriota bacterium | reverse complement strand
TTCATACTGGTCGGATTGGGAATTATCCTTTTGCTGAACCAGACGTTTGGAGTTCATCTATTCACCTTCTTCTGGCCGGTGGTGCTGATCGGGCTGGGACTCTGGCTGATCTACCGTCGAACGCGCAAGGATGATCCGTATCGCGTGGGGCCGGATGGCGCTCCGTTTGGTACCCCCCCTCCCCCGCCGCCGGGTGGCGGATCGATACGGGCGACATTCACCGTTGAAGGGACCGAGACCAGAGCGGAGGCATCGGCGCAGGGGGCTACGGCATCGGCATCGGCTGGGCCATCATACACCTATCATAGCGGGCACGCCCCAGAGGCACCCCGGATGATGGGGACAAAAATCAAGTACAGCAAATTCATCGGCGACATGTATGTCGATTGCGCCAATATCACGGTGCAGAATGTCGAAGTGTCGATCTTTGTCGGCGATCTCCAGGTGGACCTTCGGAATGCCAAGCTCGGGCCGGGATTGAACCGGATGATCATTGGCGGGTTCCTTGGGGATGTCGTTGTGCTGGTGCCAAAGGATATGCCGGTGTTCACGCACTGCTCGGGATTTATCGGCGATGTCGATCTATTGGGGCGGAGAACATCGGGGTTCGGCAACAATGTCGATGGTCAGACAGCCGGCTACGAGACGGCAGAGTCGAAACTGTATATCGCGATCAACAGCTTTATCGGGGACCTTCGGGTTTACCCGGTCTGAGCTGAACCTTCCTACTCAGGCTCTCTCATCACTTGTGACGCTGGATCAATCGACCGGCGTCAAATTCCACGTTAAGTCAGCATTGATTTGAATCAGCGACCCGGCCGGTAAGGGACGCCAGGTGGTGTCATCGAGCTTCTCGGAGCAGACGACAATTTCGCGGATATCTGAATTCGGGACGGTGTAATCATTGAAATAGAGCTGGTAGTACTCCGGGTAGAGGGGTTCGGCGGAATCGGATTGCTGCCAGAAGGCGAACAGGTGGTTGCCATCGGAGAGTAGAAAATTGAGGGCGGTGTAGGGACGGCTGCGAATTTCGCGGATGGCTGAGGCGAGACCGTTTACGCCATTGGATTCAAATCCCTGCAGGAGGAATTGGAAATAGAGTTCGGAATCGGTCTGACCTTCGACAGCTTTGAGCCGCTCGGGAGTGAGATGGGCTTTCAGATAGTCCAGATCGACCGAGCCATTGTGGGCGAAAAGGAATTTGCCTGATTGGAACGGGTGGGAATTGCACATGGTGTGTTCGCCACAGGTGGCTTTGCGGATATGACAGACATAGTGCGGGGCCGAGGTCGACTGGATCACTGGCCCGAATCGCTCCGACTTGAGAGCTGAGATCGGTTCTTTTATCAGGTGGGTCTGTCCCGCCGTGTAGTATCCCATTCCCCAGCCGTGGGCGTGGTAGTCGGAATAGCTACGGAAGGAGCGGGGAGCTTCGAGCATCCAGTAGGTAAGATCGACCGGGCGGTCAGCGACAACACCAAGCAAGCGGCACATCATGCCTCCGACGTGAGATGGTGAAAATTCTGGGCCCGGCTACGCGCGGAAATTGGGTGGAACGCCCCAATGAAGTTTGTTCCGAAGGAGCTTGTAGTAGGAACTCTCCGGGAAGGTGACAAACTTCACGCGGTATTCCGCCCGCGAAATGCGGATCAACTCTCCGGACCTGATGGCGATGCCGATTTGACCATCGAGCGTTAGATGGGCCTCTTCGGGTCTCGGCATGAGCTGTAATTCGATTATATCATCGCCGGAGAAGATCATCGGTCTGGTCGTGAGCGAGAACGGCGCAATCGGGGCGGCGATCATATTGTCATTTTTGGGATGGATGATCGGTCCGCCGACCGCCAGTGAGTAGGCGGTCGAGCCGGTTGGGGTAGCGATAATAAGGCCATCGGCTTTGTAGGTCACCACCTCTTCCCCGTTCACCCGAAGATTGATGTCCAGAAGTCTGGTACTGGGGCCGCGGTCGATGACGACATCGTTAAGTGCGTATGGCACGGAGAGTTTGAATCGCCCCATTGAGACAGCTTTGAGCAGCATCCGTTCTTCGATCTGGAAATTCCCCGCCACGATGGCGTCAAGACTGGTGCCGATCTGGGCCGGCGTGCGCTGAGTCAGGAAACCGAGTGAGCCGAGGTTGATGCCGAGAATCGGGACGCCCGACGAACCAACCGCGCGGGCGGTATTGAGGATAGTGCCATCGCCACCCATGGAGACGATGAAATCTGATTTGGCCGGGAGTTCGGTGTCTTTGCAGAAATTGGTATGATCGGTTGCGATCGGTTTGAGATCATCGCAGAGGATCAGTTCATGGCCGCCGAGTTTCCCCCAGGTTTGTACCGCGGTGAGGGCTTCTTTGGCACCGACTCGATGAGTGTTAGCAGTAACGCCGAGACGCATATGGTGGGAATAACGGGAAAAGGGGGAGATTGCGCAAGTGGGGGGTCTTATCTAGGGCGCGGTACATACCAGAATCTCGGTCGGGTGGGCATCCCAGTAAGAGGCCAGAAAGTCATGACGGCGTCGGGCATGTTGCGATATTCGATGTAGGCTTGGTTCATGGCCGGGTCTGGAGACGGCGAATCGAGTATCACGAGAGCAAAGCGCTGGGACGTGTATGCACTGTCGAGGCTGGCGGTGAGTTCCTTGCCCAGAATAGTATCGGCCTGAACAAGATACTTGAACGCCATTTGCTGAGCATAAGAGCTCTTACCAGCCAACGTGGGAAGAAAGCCATGGTAAGGCATGTAAAGTTCTCCCGGCATTTTGGAAATTGTCTGTGTGATTGTCGCGCCGGAAGACTCAACAACAGAAGTGGGGATCTGGCTGACCGGATTGTACCAGAAGAGACCAAACTGGGCCAATAACACCAGCGGAAGTAACACATTGGCCACAATGCCCTTTGACGTCTTCTGCGGCCCGCGTGGAAGTTCCTTCAAGGCAAGAACCGCAGGCAGAGTCAGTATCGCACAGAGTGGCATGAGTGCGTTGTCATAGCCACCGGCGTGGAAACGGCTGGACCACGAAGTGGCCAAACAGCCCAGGAGCAGAGACGCATAGAACACCGAGCCGGTACGCCGGTTAGTGCGCCAAGCGGTAGCAATGGTCAAGACAGACAACAGAAAGATCGCCGGGAGTCCCCGGGCAATATCGTGCACCCAGAAGCCAAGATACTGGCCGGAATCGTTCTTGTGCATCGCGGGCAACTTGAAGATGTAGTATGAAAACCAGGAATCGTGAACAATATCTAAGAAGATCACCGAAGCGGCGATCAGGATTACATAGCTCAGCACAAACGGCAGGGCTCGATTGCGATGCTGATAGAGGGCTGCGAGCAAGAGTGGCGCAGTTGCCATGGCCGCCGTCTGTTTGGCGAGAAAAGCCAGCCACAACAGCACCGCAGCGAGAATGAAGTCTCGAGAGACTTGCGAATAGCGAAGTTTGTACACACCGAGGATAAGAAGGAACACAAAGAGTGAATCGGCGCGCCCAATATCAAACCACGCACCACACAACTTGAATGCTGCGGCATATAGTCCGGCCGCAATCAGCCCATAGCGCCAGTTACCTGTTTCACGTCGGGCGAACTGGTACAGGACGACAAGTACTCCGAGGGTTGAAAGGACAGAGACAAGTCGCAGGGGCAGGAAACCAATACCCGTGATCAGAGCCACCAGTGCAGAAACGTAATAGTAGAGCGGAGTATAGATATAGGGGACAAATTCGATTGTCGGCGGAACATAAATAGTCTGCCCATGGAGGACTCGGGCGACATGGTCCACGGCTCCGCCTTCCATCCATTCGAGTTCGAATGGATATGATGCCCGCGTTATGAAGATGATAAATAGGAGCACCAAGTATACTACTGCGGCCGTAAGCAGTAATAGCACGATTGGAGGGGTCGACTTGGAGTCGGCCGAAGTGATCGCAGTGTTTCCCGCCCTTTTCATCTTTCCTTCCGAGGAATCAAGAATACCAAATCGGGCGCAATCTGACAAGCAGGTTCTGGCCTGCCTTTCGTCTACGCACTCGTCCCGCCTGAAGAGACGGGGATTAGACCCACAGCAGGCCGTGGGGCACCTTCAGTAATCGCACCCTAACGGGTGGGACACAAAGAAGAAGCAGGCGAGGACGCTGCTTGCCCGATGTGCTGAATGTATATGAGTACTGAATGAAGGGAAAGATTGCTTCGTTGCCCCTCGCGCTGTGCGCGTGGACTGCATCGCAATGACGGCAGGGGCTCGGCTTCACACCGTGGGAATGCGGCACCGAAGAGAACTGAGATTGCCACGTCGCATCGACCGTACGGTCGATAGTCCTCGTCCCGCTTGAAGGCGGGATTCTGCGCCGACCGGGCTCGGCTCGAACAATGACGCTGAACGGAATACTACTCCGCCGTTTTGAAGGCGTCTTTGATGCGGTTGGTCTGGGCTTTCTTAAAGCCGAACCGCTGGAGAAAACTCATATTGGCGCGGGCCTGCTGAGCGGCAACTTCGGAGATGGACTTCACGACTGAGTCGACATCGAGGCCGACATCTTTCAACAGCTGGGCACGGCTTCCGTGGGTGACGAAATCATCGGCAAGAGCGATCGCTTTGAACTTGCCTTCATAGGCGTTGGACAACAGGTACTCGGCGATCGACTGGCCGAATCCGCCGCGAAGCTGACCTTCTTCGATTGTGACGATCGCGCGCCCTTCTTTGCGGAGCTTTTCGAGTAGTTCCATATCGAACGGTTTGACGAAACGGGCATTGATAACCGAAATCTCGGTTCCCTGCTCGGCCAGCTTTTCGGCTGCCCTCAAGGCGGTCTGGACCATACTACCAACAGCGAGTACTGCTATCGGTGAGGGTGGAGTGAGCGTTTCCCATTTCCCCCATTCGATCTTGTCGACTGCATCGGTCATGGCGGTAGGGACCGTATCGCGCGGGTAACGGATTGCAATGATCCCCTCGTGGGGATTCGAGGCTGTATAGTGCAACATGGCGCGAAGTTCGTTGCCGTCTTTCGGCGCAGCTACCTGAACATGCGGAACGGTAGAGAGATAGGCGATGTCGAAGACACCGTGATGGGTCGGGCCGTCATCGCCGACCAGGCCAGCGCGGTCCATGCAGATCACCACCGGGAGTTTCTGGATGGCGATATCATGAATCACCTGATCATAGGCGCGCTGAAGGAAGGTCGAGTAGATGACCACATACGGTTTGATTCCTTCGGCGGCAAGACCGGCCGAGAAGCAGGTGGCATGGGCTTCGGCAATACCGACATCAAAGAACCGGTCCGGATAGGTTTCGGAATATTCCACCAGTCCCGTACCTGAGCACATGGCGGCGGTGATAGCGACAACTTTGGGATCTTTCGCCGCGAGTTCAACCATCGTTTTACCAAAGACGGCGGTATAGGCCGGAAGATTGGCGGTGCCGGCTGTGGCCTTGCCGGTGACTTTATCGAACTTGCCGACGCCGTGATATTTGAACGCGTCATCTTCGGCGGGAGCGTACCCCTTCCCTTTTATAGTAGCCACATGCAGCATGACCGGGCCGGGGATATTCTTGATATCGCCGAGCGTCTCGATCAACAGGGGAAGGTCATGACCATCGATCGGGCCGAAATACCGGAATCCCATTTTCTCGAACAGCACGCCGGGGACGATGAACCCCTTGACCGAATTTTCGATATGCTTGATCGTTTCGCGGATGCGGTCGCGGCGTTTGAAGCGGCCGGTCAGCTCCCAGATTTCGTTACGTAGTTTCTGGAATTTTTCGTCGGCCATTAGGCCGGTCATGTACTTGGAGATCGAGCCGACGTTTTTGGAAATCGACCAGGTATTGTCGTTCAGAATGACGAGAAGATTCTTCTTGAGCGAGCCGGCATTGTTCATAGCTTCGAACGCCAACCCACCGGTCATGGCACCATCGCCGATCACCGCGACGACTTTGTTGTCCTTGCCGTTCAGTTCCCGCCCCATGGCGAAACCGAGCGCGGCGGAGATTGAAGTCGAGGCATGTCCGGCGCCAAAATGGTCGTATTCAGATTCGGTCCGCTTGGCATAGCCTGCGAGGCCCTTGTATTGACGAATGGTCGCGATCTGGTCGCGACGTCCGGTCAGAATCTTGTGAGCATAGGTCTGGTGGCTGACATCCCAGACGAGGCGATCATCGGGAAGGTCCAATACATAATGCAAGGCAACAGTGAGTTCAACAGCGCCGAGGTTGGAAGCCAGGTGTCCACCGGTCTCGGATACGACCGAGACGATCTCATGGCGGATTTCTTCGGCAACCGTAATGAGCTCTTCGCGCGAGAGCTTCTTGAGGTCTTTGGGAGAATGTATCTGAGACAGGTATTTCATTTCAGTTCTTACGGCGCGAGCTACTTTTCCCGTTGGCCGATGTACCGGGCAAGGTACTTCAGCATGTTGTCATCATCGGTTTTAAACAGCGCCAGGGCATCATCGATCAGCCGAGCCGCTTCGTTTCTGGCGGTTTCGATTCCGACAGCGGCCGGGTAAGTAGCTTTCTGGTTTCTACTGTCCGAGCCGACTTTCTTGCCAAGCAATTTTTGATCACCTTCGATATCCAGAACATCATCGACAATCTGGAAGGCTAAACCGATTCTCTCACCATACGACGTAAGTTGTTTCAGCTCATCTTGTTGCGCGTTAGCGAGAATTGCCCCAATTCGGACTGAGCCGCGTATCAGGGCACCGGTTTTCCGAATGTGAATATTTGTTACTTCGGCTTTGCTGATGGAAGACTTCCCTTCCGCTTCGAGATCGGCCACCTGTCCGCCGAGCATTCCGGTGGTGCCGACAGCTTCGGCCAACTCGGTAACTGCGGTCAAGGAGCCGGTACGTGCCATCAGTTCGAAAGCGACGACATGAAGGGCATCGCCCGCCAGGACAGCGGTAGCTTCGCCAAATTTCTTATGGCAGGTCGGGATGCCACGGCGGAGATCGTCGTCATCCATACACGGGAGATCGTCATGGATGAGCGAATAGGTATGGACCATTTCAAGCGAGGCCATCGCGTATTGAACCGGCTCCGGAATATCACCGGCCTGGATTCCCTTGCAATGTTGATAGGCAGCGAGACAGAGGATCGGTCGGATGCGTTTGCCGCCGGCCATGAGGGAATAGCGCATCGCTTCGTGGAGCGTGCGCGGTTCCTCGGTCGCTGATGGGGTGAACCGGTCAAGGAGCTGGTCGACCAGCTCTTTATTCCGTTCCAGATAGGCGCGGCCATCGACAGCGAGAATTGTGGTCATTCCTTTTCGCCTGGGGCAAAGTCGGCTTCTTCGAGCACGCCGTTCTTGTCCAGGATCACCTTTATCTTTTGCTCGGCTTCGCCCAGTTTCTGTTCACAGAAGCGGGCGATTTCGAGACCTTCGGTATACAGATCAATCGCCTGTTCCAGTTTGGTATCACCGGACTCGAGAGCTTCGGTGATCTCCTGCAGGCGGTTCATGGCCGACTCGTAGTCGGCGTATTTTTTCTTTGCAGTCATGGTTATTTCTTTTCCCGATTTGAAGCACTCTTGATCACCGAGACAACGGAACCGTCGGCTAAAACGGTCTGGATTTCATCGCCGGGGCCGACATCGGAGGCTGCTCGAACTATGGTCTGGTCGCTTGCTCGTCTCGTGACCGAGTATCCGCGCGCCAGGATTTTCAGGGGCGACAGGGTATCAAGCCGGGACAGGAGCAAAGATAGCTGGTTTTTGTGGTGGACAAAGCGGATTTTTCCGGTCGACATAAGAACCCTGACCAGGTTATCCAGATACTGCTGGCGCTGCCATATCAGGTCGTAGGGGCGCTTATAGATAGGACGGAGCATTATGGAGTCCAGCGTTTCCCGGGCACGGTCTACACGGTAGTGCAACTCCTCGGTCATTGCTTCCAAATGAGCCTTGAGCTGGACTTCAAAGTCAGCCTTGGACCAGACTGCCAGTTCTGCGGCGGCGGATGGGGTTGGGGCACGAAGGTCTGAGGCCAAATCGCAGAGGGTGGTGTCGATCTCGTGGCCAACGGCTGAGATGACCGGAATACGGGACCTGACAACCGCGCGGACAGTGATTTCGGTATTGAACGGCCAGAGG
>JBATNE010000111.1:0-6162 GCA_049290195.1 Candidatus Zixiibacteriota bacterium | reverse complement strand
TCGGCACTATGGTTGATCCGGCCCACAACGCGACCTTTGCACTCTTTGACAAGGGGTTTAATGGCGCCGATCCGTTTCTCATCATGCTTGCGTCGATCTTCCGGAACTATGGATATGCTCCGCCATTCATGGCCGAAGGGTACGCCGGCTATCTGTCATTCGGTATATACGATATGAAGAAGTTGGTGAAGGCGGGCAAGGTTGTGCCGGTCGAATCTCTTTTGAATGCTGAGTCGTTCTATCGCGCGGACGCCCATGTGGCCGATGCCATTTCGTCGACCTTCATTAGATATCTGATCGATCAGTACAAAATTGACCGGTTCCTGGCCGCCTATAAGAAGGCGAGTGACCTGAATCTCAAGGAGACGCTCGAATCGACCTACGGAAAGCCGGTGACTCAGCTTGAAGCGGAGTGGAAGAACTATGTCGACACTTCGCGGATTCGTCACGACCAATTCGGCTATTGGGCCGGCCAGGCGGACTTGATGAGCAATTATCCGACCATGATGGAATACCGTGACGGTCAATTGGCTACATCGACGAAACGCGAGGACTCGACCGAAGCGCTCAAGGAAGCGGCACGAGCGCATTTCTTCAACGGTGATTACGCAGGCGCAGTGGAACGGCAGAGGATGTTGGTCAAGCTGGCGGATACACTGGCTCAGAATTGGATGTCGCTCGGCTCGTATCACTTGATGCTCGGGAAAAGCGATTCGGCGCTGGCCGATTTGAATCGGGCACGGGCGATAGATTCATCCGATCAACTGGTGGTGTTCAATCTGGCGCTGTGCTATCACGTCATGGGAGAGGACCGTAAGGCAATTGACTTGCTGAATCAATATACGACGGTGAACGGCAAATCGCCCGCGATTCCGGAAGCGCGACTGCTCCTGGCAGATCTCCTGCACAAGACCGGAAACGCCGCCGATGAAGGGATGGCGCGGGAGTATTATCACCAGTCCAAGGTTATGTACTCTGGTTTCACCAGTGGAACGCTGATACAGTCGTCGGCACTGCTCTGGACCGGAGTGGCCCAGCTGGGGCTTGGAGATACCGGCTCGGCGACCGACTACCTGAGCATGGCATCATATCTGGAAACTCGGCCATTCTACGCAGGAATGATTGACCTTTGGCTGGGGAAGGCCGCCGATGTACGAGGTGAACGGGCAGTCGCCAAGGAATTCTATCGGAAGGTGTTGATTGGAAGCGCGGCCGAGTACCATCAGGCCGAGGCCAAGAAGTTATTGGAGCATCCGTACACGCGGTAACCCATGTTCGGTTTTCTAAACGGCACGGCACTCTTCGCGGCGTTCGCAGCGCTTATCCCGCTCATCATCCATCTGTTTTCGAGACGGCGCGTTAAAGTAGTCGACTTCTCGTCGGTCCGTCACCTCAAAGCAATGCAGAAGCGCCAGGTTCGGCGTCTCAAAATCAGACAGCTGCTTCTCCTTATTTTGAGAATGCTGATCATCCTCGCTGTCGTGCTGGCGTTTGCCCGACCGACTACGCGTCGAGGTATGATTGGTACCCACGCCTCGGTATCGGCAATCATACTATTTGATAACTCGGCATCGATGAACCGTTATGTCGCTGATGGCAACCTGTTTGATCTTGCCAAAAAGAGGACAGTCGAGCTGTTGCAGACGTTTGGTCAATCTGATCAGGTGATGTTGTTGCCTCTGGCGCACGCCGACGAGGGAACCCCCACACCGCAGTTTGCGTCTTCGGCGCTCGCCGAAGAACAGCTTTCGCGCATACGCTGCGGGTACGGGGAGGCTGACTTGCAATCGGCACTGCAGACGGCATCGGACCAGATTTCAAAGTCGGCCAATCTCAACCGCGAGATCTATTTCGTGACCGATCGCCAGCGCCACTCGCTCCCGGCGACTGAGGGGCTCAAGGATACAGCGGCAAGAGTATATCTGGTGGATCTGCCCGTGGATCAGGTTGAGAATGCCGGAATAACGGCGCTCGATTTCGGCGGACAGTTGATTCAACCGGGAATCGACTTCAATATTACGGCGACCGTGAAAAATTATGGAAGCAGCGACCGCAACGACATTATCGCATCTCTCTTTCTTGACGGCAAGCGAACTGCCCAGACAGATGTCATCGCTCGCGCTGGAGCTGATGCTCCGGCTCGCTTCACCCGTGCCGTTGCGGCCGGAGGATTCCATTCCGGTTATGTTGAGTTAAGCGATGACAAATTTCTCCCGGATAATCGGTACTATTTCAGTTTCTATATTCCTGAGCAGTTCAGTCTGTTGATTATCGACGGTGATGAAGGCTCTCGCTTTCTGCAGTTGGCCCTATCGCCGGCGACCTCGCTGCCAAGATCATGGTCGGTCAAGTCCGCGCGGCCGGATCAACTTACCGGGGTGAATCTAGGGGAATACGATGTCATCGCCCTCGTGGGGGCACCGACGCTGGGGGCAGGAATCGCCGAGAGGTTACGGAGTCTGGTGAAGCAGGGGAAATCGCTGTTCGTTACGTATGGTCCTGGTACTGACATTGCGTCGTTTAACCAGGAGTGGTCTGAGGTAACCGGAGTCAGGTATGATCAGGGAGTGCGACAGGGATTTTCACGGGCCGGTTATTACACGCTCAAGTCAATTGACCTACAGCATCCGATATTCTCCGTTTTTGGTCTCGAAGCCAACAAACCGCCGGAAGTGAAATTCTATACACTGCCGACGTTCTCGGTCAATAAGGAAGCCAGGGCGCTCATGACTTTCTCTGGCGACCACCCGGCTTTCGTTGAGCACAAATACGGCGCGGGCAAAGTACTGACGTTTACTGGTCCGATCACACCCCAGTACACTGACTTTGTAACCCACGCGTTCTTCGTCCCGTTGGTTTCCCGGTCGGCAGAATATCTGGCGGCTAACCTGTCATCGTTTGACATACACCTCTTTGCCGGCGGCACCATATCGAGGGGGCTGAGCCCGAAGATGGCCGTGCAGACATCGATTCAGATGATCGCACCGGACAGCACGCGGTATGAACTTGCGCCAGAAGACGCCCAGGGGAATCTGGTCGTGCATCCACGACCGACCGATGTACCGGGTATCTACTCACTGACCTACCAGATGCGTGAGATCGACCGGTTTGCCGTCAATGTCAATCCGGCTGAGTGCGAACTCGCATCGGCCGATCCTGATCAATTTGCCGCCTCGCTTGGATCGAGTGAAACCAAAGAACTTGACGTCAATGATCCGCTTGCCACCAAGATCACCGAGTCCCGTTACGGGCGGGAGCTGTGGCAGATCTTCCTCTGGCTGGCCGTCGTACTGCTGGCGGTAGAAATGCTCCTGGCGCGAAGCGCGGCGCCCGAGGAGTAGCCGATGACATTACTGGCGATCGAGCGCGGCTGCAAGAAATTCAAGGACCAGATCATTCTTGATCAAGTTTCCTTTACCATCAATGACAACGATCGAATCGGGCTGGTCGGCCGCAACGGCATCGGCAAGACAACCATGCTTGAGATTCTCACCGGCAAGCAGGAGCTTGACTCCGGCGTCGTGAATCGACCCCGAGGCGTGATGATCGATTATGTCGAGCAGGAGAAGTCTGCCTATCTCGACATGACCCTGCTTGACTTTGTTTCCGATGCGCGTCGCGATCTGCTGGACATGCGCCGGGATATTGAGGTCCTCGAGCATCATCTGGCGGAACAGCCGCACGATGAAGCAAGTGTTGAGCGGATCGGGCACCTTCAGCACATGTTCGAGACGGCCGGTGGACCGACTTTTGAAAACGAAGTGACCAATATCCTGAGCGGGCTGGGGTTTGCAAGCGACCGGTTCCATGATACTCTGTCGACATTGTCAGGCGGAGAAAAGAACCGTGCCGGTCTGGCGAGACTCTTGGCCGGTCAGGGAAACCTGCTGTTGCTCGATGAACCGACCAACCATCTCGATATCGAGTCTACTATGTGGCTTGAGCAGTATCTCAAGCAGCTCAAGTCGGCATATATCGTGGTCTCGCACGATCGAACGTTTCTGACCAATACGGTCGAAAAAGTGTGGGAAATTTCGTACGGCAAGCTGGATACGTACAGCAACGGCTTCGAGAAATATCTGACCGAGCGAATTGATCGGAGAGAACTCGCCGAGCATCGCTATCGCCATCAGCAGGAAGAGATCAAGCGGATCGAGGAATTCGTTCGCAAGAACATGGCGGGTCAGAAGACACGGCAGGCGCAGTCGAGGCTCAAGTACCTCGGACGGATCAAGCGGATTGAAGCACCGAAAGGACAGGGAAAGGGGCCGCAGATCAAGGTGGAATCATCGGGGCGCTCGTTCAGCCATGTCGTGGCGATGGAGAAAGTTGATCTCGGCTATAACGAAATGCCGGTGGTGGAGAATGTCAGTTTCGATCTCTATCGCGGGGATCGCGTAGGATTGATCGGGAGAAACGGCTCAGGCAAATCGACCATTCTCAAAGCACTGATTGGAGAACTGGAGCCGCTTGGCGGGACATTGCGTCTCGGTACGAATGTCGATGTCGCCTACTTTGATCAGGAACTCTCCGACCTCAATTTCAGCACGACAGTACTGGAAAATATCTGGGAGCTCGATCCGACTGTCGATGTGCACAAGATCAAATCGTTTCTGGCGCGGTTTGGCTTCACCGGAGAGTACTCTGAGAAACCGGTGGTGGCGCTGTCCGGAGGTGAAAAGACCAAGCTCTGTCTGGCGAGACTGCTGTATCACCCGGCGAATTTTCTGATTCTGGATGAGCCGACCAACCATCTGGATATCGATGCCCGGGAAGCGCTCGAGAATGCACTACTGGAATACGAGGGGACTTGCTTGATTGTTAGTCACGACCGGTTCTTCCTGGATCGGGTCGTGAATAGAATAGTCGCGGTGAGGGATGGGGGAGCAAGTTCATATCCGGGGAACTATTCCTATTATAGGGAGAAAAGCCAGGGAGTACCTTCGCAATCTGGACCGAAGAAGGACAAGGACACCAGGCAAAAGCAGGCGTTTCAAGACTTTAAAGAGCAGTCCAAACAGAAGACACGCCACAAGAAGGCGATTGTGTCTGTGCGCTCTAAGATAGCGGATTTGGAGAAGGAACTGGTGTCCCTGGAGGAAGGGATAGCAAGCGGGATTCCAAGGCATGACTGGGAGAAGCTCCAGGCGGCCTCAAATCGCAAGCAGGAAGTCGAGACACAGCTATTGGAATTGATGACGCAGTTGGATGAGCTCGAAGGAACTCCGGATGATTAAGCTGCTGATAATATCCGGTTCGCCGGTGAAAGACTCATCGACAGATACTCTGCTCGCTGAAGCGTGCAAGAAGCTGAGGCACGAGTTAGGCGAAGCGACGTCGGTTAGAGCAGACTTCATCAAATTGAACGATTTGAAGTACATCCCTTGTCAGGCGTGCGGGAAGGCGCCGACGCCGGACTATTGTTTCTTTACCGATGACATGACCAAACTGTATCCGCTGGTTGCAGAATGCGATTGCCTGCTGTTCGGATCGCCGGTCTATTTTGACTCCGTGTCGGGACAGGCAAAAATGTTTATCGACCGGTGCAACTGCTTCCGGCCGTATGACTTTGATAACAAAGATCCGGATCATGACTTCATCAAATTGCTCAACCGGAAGCGGCCTGGCGGAATGGTGCTGGTGGGCGGAGATGCGATCGGGATAGAGGGGGCGCGGCGGACGATTGCCGGATTTTTCAAGTGGATCGAGGTAACCAATGAAGGTGTGGTCACGTACTCAAGCAGTGATGATCGAAAAATCGGGACAGTCACTACAGACGAGAGTGCAATGTCAGCGGCACGAGCGCTCGGTGCAAAGTTAGCTGAGATACTCAGAGGTCAGCATGAACGATAAAGAGACAGCCGATTACTACCAAAAACGGGCCGCAGAATATGAGAAGATATACTATCGCGAAGTCCCGGAACGGCGCAAGGAAATCGACGACGAGGCAGACCGGCTGCGTGACCTGGTCCGTGGAAAGCGGGTATTGGAACTCGCTTGTGGAACCGGTTACTGGACGGCAGTGATGTCCGAGACAGCATCGGCGATCACGGCGGTTGATCTGTGGCCGGAGATGATTGCGGAAGCGAAGAAGAAGCGATTGGTCTGTCCGGTAGAATTTGCGGCTTCGGATATGTTCGCTTACAAGGCTGAGCCGAAGGG
>JBATNE010000110.1:0-1867 GCA_049290195.1 Candidatus Zixiibacteriota bacterium | reverse complement strand
TTTTTAATACTTTGCCATTGTACTTGTCATAGAATGGCTGACATTCTTCAGTTGTCAGTTTTTTAGTCGTGCTTGTAGTATTAGCAGAATCGGAGTTATTATTACTCTCACTTTGAGTAAGCAATATACCAAGAAGCGATAGTATACTAATGATTACTACAAATAAAGTTAATGTGAACCCAAAAATCCATAATACCTTGCCTTTATTTAACAGCCAAACATAACGAAGGACCACCAGCCAAAGCACTATAAATAGCCAAGCAATCTTTGTAGTTAAGGCAAGTAGCACAAATACTACCGCCAAAACTGTGCAAACCATCAAGAAAGTTTTGCTGGGTTTATCCATAATTTGATTTAGTTTTTTAGGTTTTTTAGTTTTAGCTTGTTCAGTCTTACCCATAAACATATCGTCCTGCAGTGCCATGGGTCTGTCTTTGGCATTTTTATAAACACCCGACACGCTACCGGTGCGGATTATATTTAGTTTTTTAAGAGTATCCATGAGTCCCATAATAAAACTCCTTATTTACTTCTACTATCTATTATAGTCTTCTTGTAAATAGGCAATTCATATACGGTGCTAACAAGAACTCTTTTGAGCTAGAAAATATAAATTTACCAGTCTTACAGTAAATCGGAACTAACACACATGAATACAGCGTTTACTTTTCCAGCGTCATTGAAGTTGAATACTACAACCATGCCATCTGATGATTTACCGACTATTGAGTTACTTTCAAAATAATCTTTATAGTCACCGGTTGCATAGTCTGCTAGGGTAGCTGCACTAAGCTCAAAATCCCAAGGATCAACTGCACTACTCAAATAATTTAAATCAGCAACTGCTTGCGCTGGGGTATGGTCAAAAACACCCTCAGAGGCAGCATAAACTACATGTACGCTACTAGCCATATAACCTTCTAGAGCGGCCGTATTGTCAGATGTGATTGAGGCTATAACATTTTCTTTAACTGCGGCTGTCGGGACAGCACTTTTGGTGGTTTTAGTCTCAGTTTCTGTGGTCGTTGTCGTGTCTGATGTTGAGGTACTATCAGAAGATTTTGCCGATTCTTGTGCAGTTTCTAGCTCTTTTCCGAGAGATTCAACTTGGGCTTGCAACTGCGATATTTTATCCGATGCTTCTTTTTTATCTTGCGACGCCTTTTTGTCTCGCCAATAGTACGCACCTACTCCGACTGCCAGCAATACGGCAACTACAATATAACTTACTATATTCTTCGAACTTTTTGTTTTAACTACCTTAGTAGCCTCACTCTGCTGTGATTGACTCGATGCTTCTTCCATAAATAGTTCTCCTTATACTTCTAATGCTAACACAATTTTTATATTATTACTTGACCAGAAAATACCTATTTTTATGGCAAGAGTAATCGTCTTAAGTCAGTTACATCTTTTGCAATATAAGTCGCACCGCTTGCTACGAATTCTTGTTCTGTTCCATATCCATACAAGACACCAATTGAATCTACGCCATTATCTTTAGCGGCAATTACGTCGTGCTCCCTATCACCAATCATGATTATCGATGACATCGGAATATTCGGAACCATAGCTATTGCTCGTTTCAAAGTTTCAGTTTTTGTCTCTTCTTCATCTGGTTGGCGCGCGCAAATAAAATCAAAATAATCAATTAAGCCTGTACTTTTTAAAGCAATTCTGGCGTATTCTTCAATTTTTGATGTCACCACACCTAGCGTAATAGACTGAGCTTTTAATTCTTGCAACAGCTGGCTTATCGCGTTGTACGCTACATAAGCATTAAGCCCGTTATTTTTATAAAATTCTCTATAGTATTTTACTGCCTCTGCTACTTCCGGTTTAGACATCCCATAGTAATCTCTGTATG
>JBATNE010000109.1:0-8120 GCA_049290195.1 Candidatus Zixiibacteriota bacterium | reverse complement strand
GACAACCACCGTGCACAGCGACGGTATCGAATGCGACCTGCTCATTCCGCGTCCTCGCCCGACCTTTGACACGACTATTTCTCAGATCATAGATTCGCTGGGTGATACGACCGATGTCATCACAGTCGACACCATTCCCGGTACGCCATCGAAAGTGGTGTTTACCTCCGGGCCGTACAGCCATACGTTCACGCTGAGTGAACTGGCCAAGTTGGACACAGTCATCAATCTGAATGACTCGGTCTCAATCGCGTTTGGCGCTTTTGAACGCCCTCGATTCGGCTGCCCGCGCGGCATGCTGGCCGGCACCTGGGGCGCCGATTCGACCGGTGGATATGGTTTCAGGGGTTCCTGGATTTCCGGATTCGGTCTTTTGAGCGGATTCGTGGAAGGAACTGCGACCACCGATACGTTTGGCGTCAAAGTCTTCTATGGCAAGTGGATTGACTCCACCGGCCGGTTCCAGGGATTCCTTCGCGGGCTCTGGGGGATGATGCCCAACTACCATGCCGACAGCACCGCTTTCAAGCATGCAGGTGGCTGGTTCTGGGGCGGCGTGTATGATGCTGATGCCAACCTCATTGGAATCGTCAAAGGACGTTTCAAACCGGGTGACACTCGCGACGCCGGCTTCTTCCAGGGTCGCTGGAAAATGCACTGCGGCAATGGTAGCGGCAAATTCGACGATGGCATGGAAAACGGCAAATACGAATACGATGGTAAGGGTGGCGGCAAGAAGGACTAGTTTCCGCTGCTAGCAAATAGAGTTGTACGGTTCGGACCGCGACCTGAACTGTGCACAAAGACGCCGGTTTCGCTGCAGAAGCCGGCGTCTACTTTTTTTCGGAGGAGGGGTATGTCCAGCGAAGTCTGAAACAGCACCAGCTTCGACACTACATCTTGTCGACTTGCTTCTGAATCAGGATGATCAGCGAATCGGCGCGGTAGATCTTCTGCTCAGCCTCAGGAATCAATTTCAAGAGCTCGATAGCTTCCATCTTAAGGGACTTGTCATTGGCATGACTGAGCACGTTCGCCAGGTTGTACTTGTTCGCTGAGAGATTCGGATTCTTGACATACAGGATTCGGAAAATGCGTTCGGCTTCAGCCATGTTCCCAAGCGCACCTTCCAGTTTGCCCCTGCAGGCCATGAGATCGTCGTTCATTCCGAATTTAGCAATAGCGCTGTCGAGATATATCTGGGCTATGGGAATCGAATCAATCATCAGGGATACCGTAATGAGCCTCGTCCACTCCTGCAGGTCTTCATGATTTATCTTCTGGAGCTTGCGCTGATAGAACATGGAAATGAGCGGCTCGTTATTCCGCGCACTCAGGCGAGCCAGATCTGTGTACCAGTCTTCGATTTTGTCGCCGGTCGCCACGAGCACCGATATGGCCCCAATGGCGTATCCCCATTTGCCGTCGAGATCGGCTACTTCGCGCAGTGCAAGGTTGATTTCCCGATCTCGCGGATAGAGATAATCGGCTTTCTTGAGTATGACGACCGCCGAGTCATAGATTGACTCCCGCTTGTAGCAGAGTCCGGTGAGATACAGCAGTTGCTTATCAGACGGGGCTTTCGCCAGCGCCTTTTGGAAGTAGGAGCGCGCCTGGCTCCAGTGTGCATCGTTAAACTCTCGTTGGCCGGCAGAGCGAAGCTCGTCAAGCGTCTGGGGTTCTCGGGAGCAGGAAACCGCCAGAAGGCCAACAGACAGACAGATAGCGAAGAGGGATGATTTTATCATTTCCCAATATACCAGAAGCGGCGCACCAATTCAAGCACTCCCCTGTTTGTTGACATTCCACGCCGGGACCGTACATTTGGTCCGCAATGAAAGCTCCGGCACAATATTCGACCACGGTCCAGCTTCTGGCGCTCACCCGGTTTGCCGACGTGGGGCCCCGGCTGTTCGATCTCCTGATGTGCTATTACGCCAGCCCCTCAGAACTGCTCAGTGCCACGCCCGAGGCGATCCGGGCCGTTCCCGGCATTGTCCCCGGCGCAGCCGAGAAGATCGCCAAAGCAGCCGCGAGCCTGGAGCTGGCCAGCCAGTATGGCGAGGAGCTTCTCCAGCGGGACATTGGCATTACCACCCGCTTCGACCCCGACTATGGGACACTGCTTCAGGAGCTGAATGACCCGCCGGTGCTGCTATACTACCGTGGCGCCATGCCGGATCCGGTGAAGAAATCCGTGACTCTCATGGGAGCACGGAATCCCTCGGCTGAAGGAATTGCCTGGAGTACCTCGCTGGCGCGCAAATTCGCCGAACATGGGATACAGATCATATCCTCGCTTGATGTCGGCGCCGACTCGGCGGCACATCTGGGAAGCAGATCGGCGAACGGGCGAACCTTTGCGGTGCTTGAAGGTGGGTTTGACCAGCTTGATGCATCGACACAAGTCCCCCTGGCAATCGATGTTGGACGAAACGGTGGGGTCATCAGCGAATATGCTCCCGACATCGCAATCGCGCGTGAAAATGGTCGTGAGGCGAACAGGCTGATTGCCGCACTGGGACAGGCTGTGGTTGTGACCGAAATCTATCACGATTCCGAGAAGCTCTGGGATTTGCTGGAATTCTGCGGACAGATCGGCAAGCTGGCCATGGTGACTATCGATCCGGTCAACGGCCCACTGGCGGATCGTGAAAGCCTGAATCATGCCTTACAAAATGGCGCCGTAATCCTGCAGGGTCCGGACCAGGCAGGAGATATCATACGATCACTGGTCTGAGTTACCATGGAAGACCAGTACTTTACGATCGCTGCTGATTCCCTCTTTGAGTTGAAAGTCAAGAACTCCCGCTTTCTCGCGGAAAGTTGTCTGGTGGCCAGCCCCGAATCTGCATTGGAGCGGCTGGCGATCATTCGAAAGCGCGAATATGACGCCACCCATCACTGCTATGCGTATCAGACCGGCACCGGTACCAGTGTTGTATTCAAGTACTCCGACGATGGAGAGCCGAACGGTACGGCGGGGAAACCTATTTACGATGTATTGGCAGGCAGCAAAGTGACCAATTGTCTGGTCGTGGTTACGCGCTATTACGGCGGTACCAAGCTGGGTACCGGGGGGTTAACACACGCGTACAGTGATGCCGCCAAGCATGTTCTGGAGCTATCCGGACGGTCCGAGCACTTTCTCCTGACTCACTTCAAACTTGACCTGGAGTTCTCCGCGTTCGATAGATGGCAAAGGGTGATTTCCCGTTTAGGTGCATCCACCCTGTCATCGGACTTTGCCGACCGTGTGACAATGCAAATCGCAATCCGGCAATCCCGCGCGGAGGAATTAAAACGGGAATTTATCGAACTGACATCAGGTCGAGGGATCATTGAAGAAGTCGCACGGTAATTCAGCCACAATCGACTGCCTTGGACTCGGCATTATTCCTCTGGATATCCTGTTCACTATTCCGGCGTTTCCGGCGTCCGGACAAAAGGTCGATGCCAGTTCCGTGATTGTGCAGGGAGGCGGACCGGTACCCAACACCATGGTGGGGATGGCCAGGCTGGGGCACAAGACTGCGGTTATTGCCGCTGTTGGAAACGACTGGGCCGGGACAGTCAGTATCGAAGAACTCAGGAACGAGCGCGTCAATACCGGTCATATCATCGTCAAGAAAACCAAATCGGCGATGGCTGCGGGATTTATCGAGTCCGGCTCCGGTCAGCGGACTATTGCCCTCTACCGAAATATCTCGGTCTATCCTCGCGACCTGAAGACAGCAGACTATCCCCTCCCCCGCATAATTCATCTGGATGGCCGGGACCTTGATGCCTGCGTCAGGCTGGCCAAATGGGGACGAAAAGCAGGGGCGCTCATTTCGTTTGATGTCGGTTCGATGCGCAACGATGTCTCCCCCATTTTCCCGCTGGTGGATCATCTGGTGGTGGCGGATGCGTTCGCGATGCCGTTTACAAGGACCAATAGCGCCAGAAGTGCCATTGTGAAGCTTGCCAGGCGCTGCCCCGGTGAAATTGTCATTACCGAAGGGATCAAAGGTTCACTCGGATGGGATCGCGAGCGCTTCCATTTTCAGCCGGCATTTCGAGTTAAGAATGTCGATACAACCGGGGCGGGTGATGCCTTTCATGCCGGATACTTGCACGGTTTGTTGCGCCGATGGTCAATGCCGGAGCGACTTCGATTTGGCGCAGGTACCGCCGCCCTCAAATGTACCCGGCCGGGAGCCAGAACCGGGGCTCCAAGACTGAACCAGGTAATCCGATTCCTCAAGATGAACGCGGCAACATATGCTTGAACAACTCGCCCAGATAGATCATTCAGTCTTCTACTTCATCAATGTAAAGATGGCCAATCCGGTCACCGACCTTATCATGCCGCTTCTGACTTCGGATTGGAATCTTCGGGTGCTGTACGCCGTGGCGATGGCTGTCTGCATCTGGAAAGGGGATCGACGTCTTCGGTGGCTGGTGCTCTTCTCCTGTCTGACCCTGGCGCTGACCGATCAAGTTTCTTCGTTCTTTCTCAAAGAGTGGATTGCTCGCCCCCGTCCCTGCCATGTTCTGCCGCTTGACAGCATCCATCTGCTGGTGAATTGCGGCGCGGGAAAGTCGATGCCGTCATCGCATGCCGCCAACTGTTTTGGTCAAGCGGTGCTATTCGGGCTCATTTATGTTCGTGCCCGGTGGGAGCTCTTTACGTTTGCATTTCTGGTATCGATCAGCCGGATATTTGTGGGTGTTCATTACCCCGGAGATGTGCTCGCGGGCATTTTGGTGGGCAGCGTGATTGGCGTGGCAGTGGTATTCGCATGGTGGCAACTGCCGGTGAGCTTGCCGCATGGCGTCATTGATGAACAACAAAATACCCCCCGATAAGAATCGGGGGGCTTCAAACCTTGAAATATGTAGCTGAAAGAAGCACGTGGTGTGTCACCATTAGTGGCGAGGCCATTCCTGCGGCCCCTACTCGCGGCTCTTTCAAACGCATAATAGTACTGTGAGTCCATATTGTCAAGCGGAATAATGCAAATCGTAAGAGAGATCGGGGCAAATGTCGTATCGTATTGAAGTGGTCAAAGGTGACATAACCCAAGCCGATGTCGAAGTCATTGTCAATGCGGCAAATAGCAAGATGTGGATGGGCTCCGGTGTGGCCGGTGCGATCAAAGCCGCGGGCGGGAAATCGATCGAAGAACAGGCAATGGAGAAAGGACCGGTATTCCCCGGACAGTCAATTTCGACCGGTGCAGGATCGCTACGGTACAACTACATCATCCATGCGGCGGTGATGGGACAGGATTTGCGGACATCGGACAAGCTGATTCGCCAGGCGACCTTGTCGAGTTTGCAACTGGCGGAAAAACTGAAGGTCAAATCAATCGCTTTCCCTGCATTTGGCACAGGTGTCGGCGGATTTCCGATGAAAGCGTGCGCACACAATATGACGATAGCGGTTCGCGGGTTCCAGGGAAGATCGGTGATACTGGAACGAGTGCAGTTTTGTCTGTTTGACGAGTATGGGCTGAAATTGTTCGAAGAGGCGATGGCGGAGGACTGACTACTCCTCACTCCGCCACTTTAACTTTGATCTTCCCGCTGAATGTGAGTTTGGATCCCTTGGGATTGGTAAAGTCCCCCTTGATCGTCCCATACATGTGTCGATGGGCTACCGAGTCGATCGTGAAGTCGCCGGCTTGCGGCATAAAGATTTTCAGTTCAGGTGCCTGATCATAGCGTCCCAAAACATTCACAAACGAATTCCCCTGCAATACCACTGGTCCCCGTTCCAGATGCAGGGGCAACTGAACATAGATCTGGCAATGAAGATACTCGTCGAAACCAAGGACATCATATTGGGTCGTCTTTTCTTCCCGCTCGCCGCGTGTCCCAGTGCCGATGACAACAGTGTTGCCGACACCGGTGACGATTTTCACCTCGGCTTCCGGTCCCGCTAGAACGGTCATCGGAGCATATTGAGTTTGTTCGACCTCGATCTTCTTAGTCTTCTCCCCGGAGGTCAGATAAAGGTCCATCCGGTAGCGACTGGCGCAGGACGTTATGGCGATTACAACGGTAAGGAAAGTGATTGCAAAGGCTGTTGGTCTGTTCATAAGTAGCAGAATGATAGCGGCTTTCGTTTTCGAAGTCAATTCTTGAAGCGCCGGGGGTCCGATCCTGTCCCCCACAACCCGAATTGACAGAATTGGTGTCTGAGGGTATAATGGAGTGTACTTCACACGTTCTCGACGCCCCGAAGACCAGATTGGGAGGCTTATGCGTAACAGACCGATCTCTTTCATTCTCACAACAGCAGCTTTGGTTCTAATGATCGCCGGGTCGGCGTTTAGCCAGGCTGAGCTGGTCGGCCGGGATACGACCATTGTGACCCTTTCGCGAGGGAACTTCACTTCCGTGTTTCATAAGGGTTCGACGATTTCGCTCAGCGTCGGGCTATTTGGCAGACTCAATCTTGGGTATAGCGAGATAAGCTGGTCGCGATACTATTTGGAAAGACAGGCCCCTGTATGGGAATGGGATTGGGTGACGCATGTACGGGTCAAGGGACGGGAGCACGGCAGCCGGAGCGGTTACGTTGAGTATCTCCCGCTCAAGAGAATCAGCGAGCGATTCTCGCTCATCGCTGGAGT
The DNA here is from genome assembly GCA_049290195.1 of Candidatus Zixiibacteriota bacterium. GTDB lineage: Bacteria > Zixibacteria > MSB-5A5 > GN15 > FEB-12 > FEB-12. The sequence goes on along the minus strand of JBATNE010000109.1, from coordinate 1,497 downwards.
CTCGGCACATGGTGGAACCGATGCCGGAAGCGGCCTGGGATCTTACTTCGGATTCGCCCTGAGTGCATATAGCAACTATCGGGTGAATCGATGGTGCACGGTGAATCTAAATTTCGGACAAGCGATGATTGCTCCTGAGACACGCAATTCCACTTTCATGCAGACAAACGGCGGGGCAGGAATTTCGCTCAGAACCAGCCAGGGAATCATGGTTTCCAGCATGGTAGAAGAGATCGGTGGTACAGGACGCTACGGTGTGACGACTATTTCATTCGGTCTCTCATACCTGATGCCGCGATTGTAGGCGGACGATCTCGGCCTAATACGATCTTTTCCGATTGACAGATTTCGTCTCGGAATACATCTTGGACAAAGATATAGATGTATTTCGAGACTCCAGATTAATGGGGGGGATTCGATGCGATATTACTTAGAGATAATTCTAACTTTGACGGCATTGCTTGTAATCGTCCTCTCCGGATCGGCACTTGGACAGGCCGAGCTGGTGCAGCACCACGGCAATATTGTTCTGGGGCAGATTGGCACCACCACTGTACAGTGCTCTAATCAAGACTACCCCCTGGTCACCGGTTTCGGGATTGGGATTTGGGGAAGGTTGAGCCTTGGCTTTCGGTCCACCAGCGGCCAGTATTTTCCATACGACTATTGGAAGACCGAGAAATATGCTGAGGCTTTGGCAATTCGAACCGGCAAATCTGTGCGGTTTTCACTTGGACTTCGAGTCGCCGAGGTCTATGCGGGCGGATTTCGACACGGCCAGGGGAGGCTCGGTACGACCCTCTACTTTGAAGCTGACCCAATCCGGAAAGTGACAATGACAGCGCACTATCGGATCATGCTGTATTGGGACAAATACGATACCAAATATTGGTATCATAAGAACATCGCCGGACTGGGTGCCAATACATTGATTTCAAGGAATATTCTACTACGGGGCGAGTGGGAGATCGAAGCGACGGGAGGCTATCACTCCAGTTCATTTTTCCTGGGTATGGGGCTAGTGTTGCCACAATTACTTTAGTCTCTGCATGGAATGACAAGGGAATTTCCAACGAAAGATAGAAATGAGGTTAATGCACATGCGTAAACTACACCGATTTGGCATCTTGCATATCTTCGTGCTGATACTACCCGTTGGATCGGCCTTTGCACAGGCCGAGTTGCTCAAAAAGGACTCGTCCAACATTAGTGTTTCCGGAGGAATCACGCTCAGTAGCCTGCACACGCAGGCAGCCTTCGGAGTTGGAGCAGGATTCTGGGGCAGAGTTAGCCTCGGGGTGGGGTACTCCGGAAGCGGTCGCGATGCGATTACCAGCGGGTACGTAGAGGGATTACTATTAAAGTCACGGGGTAGAGTTCGGTTCGCGGTGGGACCATTTGTCGATGCGGGAAGTGTCTCGAGTGGAGGCAGTTATTTCAGTTTCGGCGGCTCGCTCTATCTGATCGGTTCCGTCAATCGCTATGTCGCCCTTGAAT
>JBATNE010000108.1:0-13569 GCA_049290195.1 Candidatus Zixiibacteriota bacterium | reverse complement strand
GGTCTTTGCGGTCGGTCTTGACGTTGATCAGCGATGAGTTGACCACGAGCAGGCCGCCGGGCTGAACCTTGGGGGAGAACTTGTCAAATGATGGCCGGTTGAACACACAGGCGGCCATCGGATTATTGATAATCGGTGAACCGATTCGCTCGTTGGAAATGACCACCGTGCAATAAGCGGTACCGCCGCGCATCTCAGGACCATAGGAAGGGAGCCAGACGACGTTTTTCCCTTCTTTGAGGCCGGCGTAGGAGAGAAGCTGGCCTGCTACCATGATTCCCTGGCCGCCAAAACCGGCCATGGTGACTTCGAACTGCTTCATTTGGTTCCCTCCGGTGTCTTGTAGAGTCCGAGGGGGAAGTAGGCTTTGAGATTGTCATCGAGCCATTTGGTCGATTCGCACGGCGTCTTACCCCAGTTGGTCGGGCACGTGGAGAGAACTTCGACCAGCGAGAAGCACTTGTTCTCTTTTTGATATTGGAAAGCGCGTTTGATCGCCTGTTTGGTCTTCACGATATGCATCGGAGAATGAACCGCGGTCCGTTCCAGATAGGCCGGCGTGACCAATGCTGAGAGAAGTTCGCAGACGCGGATCGGCATACCGGTTGAAGCGGTGTCACGTCCGTACGGGCTGGTGGCGGTGATCTGTCCCGGAAGGGTGGTAGGGGCCATTTGTCCGCCGGTCATGCCGTAGATCGCGTTGTTCACGAAGATGGTCGTGAATTTTTCACCGCGGTTGGCGGCATGAATGATCTCGGCCATACCAATTGAGGCCAGGTCACCATCTCCCTGGTAAGTAAAGACGATCATGTCCGGTCTCAGCCGTTTGAATCCGGTGGCAAGTGCAGGGGCACGGCCGTGTGGGGATTCCAGAAAATCGGTATTGAAATAGTTGTACGCGAGGACCGAACATCCGACCGGCGCAACACCAACTGTCCGCTCCCGGATGCCGAGTTCAACGAGAACTTCGGCGACCAGCCGGTGAATGACACCGTGGGTACAGCCGGGGCAGTAATGGGTGACGACATCGGTAAGGCCATCGGTGCGCTCGAATATGACGTTAGTCTGTTCCATACTCAGACCTTCACTTCTTTGCCAAGCAGTTTGAGGACCTGCTCTTTGACTTCTTCGGGAGACGGCACAATACCGCCGGTGCGGCCAAAGAACTTGACCGGCTTTCTTTCAGCGGCAACCCGCTCGACATCTTCGAGCATCTGTCCCATGCTCATTTCAATGGTGAGCACGGTTTCGATATTCGGTTTGTCGATTTCGGCCCGGAGCTCTTTTTCCGGATAGGGGAAACAGGAGATCGGGCGGAAGAGCCCGACCGAGATTCCTTCTTTTTCCAGTTCATCGATCGCGGTCTGGCAGATACGCGCCATGGTGCCATACGACACGATGAGAATCTTATTCTTGGGATTGACTTTGTAGTTCTCGTACCGGACTTCTTCGCGCTTCATCTGCTCGTACTTGGCGGCCAGCTTGTGGCTGTTCTCTTCCAGTGCATACGGGTCGAGGAAAAGGGACTTGACGATGATCGGTCTGCGTCCTTTGGCGCCGGTAGCGGCCCAGGTTTTCTCCGGTATAGGCGGTTCTTCGTATTTGTCAGGAAAGACGACCGGTTCCATCATCTGCCCGATCATACCATCGCCGATAATCATAACCGGTCCGCGGTATTTGTCGGCGAGGTGGAAGGCGAGCATGGTGAGGTCGACCGCTTCCTGGATTGTCGACGGTGCAAGTACGAGAATGCGGTAGTCTCCATGGCCGCCCCCTTTGGTGGCCTGGAAGTAGTCGGACTGAGCCGGCAGAATCCCGCCGAGCCCCGGCCCCCCCCGCATGATATTCAGGATGACACACGGTAAATGCGCCCCCGCCATATACGACAGCGCTTCCTGCATCAGGCTAATCCCCGGGCTTGAGGACGACGTAAAGACTCTAATTCCGGTGGATGCGGCACCGAACAGCATATTACCAACAGCAACTTCGCTCTCTGCCTGCAAAAAGACGCAGTCCATTTCCCCTGCCCGTTTCGCCATATACTCGGCGACCTCGGTCTGCGGGGTGATGGGGTAGCAGAAGTAACCCCTGGCTCCGGCACGAAGCGCCGCCTCGGCGATCGCTTCGTTCCCTTTCATCAATATCTTATCCATTTGTGCCTCAGTGCCGGTTAATACTCAAACAGCACGTATTGTTGACCATGCGCCTGTACCGTTATCGCGGCATCAGGACAAACCACCGCGCAGATCCGACAACCGATACAACGGGACGGATCCTCCATGTACGAGTAGAAATAGCCTCGCAGGGTAATGTCTTTGGACATGGCCAGTATCTGCATCGGGCAGGCTTTCACACAGAGTTCACACCCTTTGCAGTGATTCTTATCTATGGTTACGCCGGGCATTTAGTGTATCCTCAGCTTTCTATCTGTCCAGGTATTGCCCTTGTGTTCCCAGGGTTTGACCAGCGCGCGATCCATGGCGAGAACCGGAACATCAAGGGATGCCGGCTTTATGGTATCGAGGACGGAGCGAAGCCCGCTCAGGAACAGAATAGGGAGTTTGGTCTTGAGACTGATCTGCCTGGCGAGATCGAGACCGGCCAGCATGATGTCACCGGTGGTTTCGGTCAGCAGATGAGTATTGGAAATGATGCCGGTAAAGCGAAGCCGGCTGGAAATTTCTATTTCATTGATCACGCGCAGAGAACCCTCGAGCGTCGAAGTAAACGGCCGCCGGGCGTTGTGAACCAGGAGCAAATCGTAGTCGCCGAGGGCGAAGGCATCGGCGAGGGAACTGAGCACCTTGGCGCCGACATCATCGCCGCCAACATCAAGGATGAGTTTCCCGGAGCGCCGTTCGATTGCACCTTTGATTTCCGGCATGACGATCGGAAGGTCGGCATGGACCTGATCGCCGGGGGGGAGGAGGCAGTGAACGCCGAAGGATTCAAGTTCGGCAGCTGCTTCGCGGGAGCGGAAATAGGGATTAATTATATCAAGATCGGCGACAGTGACCGGATCGGTCTGGTCGGAAACGAGGAAACGGGCGAGATTGACGGCAACTTCGGACTTGCCCGAACCATACCCACCTACGATTATCGTGATTCGTTTGGTGATTTGGGGTAACTGAAAAGAAGCCCGGTTTGGATCGGGTTTCAACGGTAGTTGGTCATTTAATCCATTCACCGCTTTTCAGTTCCTTCCAGCAAAAGGCACAAAAATCGTCTTATTTGTCCTTGCTTAGAATATCGCCAAAATGGTCCCTGAAGTCAAGGCGGAATGTGAAAAAAATAACGATGAAAAGCGTGTTGACAGAGAGTGATCGAACTCTTTATATACTTATATATTATTGGCTTATAAGTAAATAGGACAAAGATAGTCGTAAATGCAAGAGAGCCATATTCATCGCACGATTCACCTATCAATTGGTACGCTTTTGGCGGTGTCGGTTTTTCTGGCTTTGTTGGCAGTTGGATGCAAGAAAGCGGATCCGGACGCCGTTTTGGCTCAGGACCCGGTTTACAAGGGCTGGCATGTTCAGGTGTATGAGAACGTACGGGTTTACTATCCGGACAAGCATGCGCGAACCAACATGATGCCGAATATCGCCCGGAATTTCTATTCGGCCTATCTCAGTACTTCCAAGACGCTTGGTTTGCCAGCGCCGACCGAGACGCTTCGGGTCTTTTACTATACCGGCTGGGGGCAGGGGATGGCCATAACGCGTCATCCGTATCCGTACGGCGACACCGGCATGGTTGCCCAGTATTGGCCTCCGTACGCGCCGGGGATGGCGATAGCGCAGCTGGTGATACGGAAGTGGGATCCGGAGCCGCCTAAAATGAAGTTCCTGTATCACGGCCTTATAGCGTTGTTTGATTTTCAAGGTGAGAATTTCCATCGGTCGACCACTCAGTATAATAATGACTCAAAGCTGATCCCTCTGGCCGAGCTGGCGGTGGACACGGTGGTCAACAGCAACGAAGAGCGGTGGCAGTCGGCGGAGGGAGCATCGTTCTGCGCCTATTTCATTGGGAATTACGGACTGGAGGCATTCCGGTCTTTGTATCGTACTGATCTGCCGATGGACCAGGCACTGTTACAGATTGTCGGGAAGCCGGTAGATGTTATTCAAGGGGAGTGGTTGGAAGTTGCACGCCTGGCCAGTGCGGAGAACCGCAATGGGGCGCAGGACACGACCACTCGGAAGTAAGAGGTAAGGTATGTCTGAAGGTGATTGGAAGACTGCGATAACCGATATCGGTCCCGGACGGATTCGGGTGCGCGGGTATGACATTACCGATGTCATGGAAAATCTGTCGTATGCTGAAACGGTGTATTTGATTCTCAAAGGGGAACTTCCGACCAGTGCGGAAGCTGCTCTGATGAACGCGATCCTGGTGTCATCGGTGGATCACGGCGCATCGCCGCCATCGGTACTGGGAACCCGCACGGTGATGTCCGGCGGCAATTCGCTGAATGCGGCGCTGGCCGGAGGAGTGCTGGTGATCGGGGATACTCACGGCGGCGCGATTGAGCAGTCGGCTAAGATTCTGCAGGAGTGGGTCAAGAAAGGGGGAGAGGCCAAGACGCTGGCTGATGGGATAGTCGATTGGCTCAGTCAGACCAAGAAGCGGATGCCGGGATTTGGGCACCGGTTGCACAATGTTGATCCTCGCACGGCCACACTGTTTGATATCGCGGCGCGGCATGGATACAGCGGCAAGCACATTGAATTGTGCAAGGCACTGGATCAGGCACTGGCGGCGAAACTGGGGAAACCGCTTCCGATCAATGTCGACGGCGCTATTGCCGCGGTGATCTCCGATATGGGGTTTGATTGGCGGCTCGGCAAAGGGTTCTTCATCATATCGCGGATGCCGGGACTTCTGGCGCATGCGTATGAAGAGATGACCAGAGAGAAGCCGATGCGGAAACTTGGTCCGATGCCGTACGGTTATGACGGGCCGGCGGATCGAACGATCGATTCCAAGCGGAAGTAACCCCGAGGCTGATGACATTTGATGGCTAAGGTCGCAACAAAGAAGCACCGTGAGATGAGCCCGGCACTGTTCTGGGCTCTGTTATTGCTATTGGCCGGGCTGGCGGTCTTTGTGCGATTCTACGATCTCTCCTCCGACCCACCCAACATGTTTGCGCACGGGAGTCAGGATCTTACGACCGATGGTGCGTACCTGACGTTGCATGCGAAACAGGCGGTGCTTTACGGTCAGTGGGATCTGTTCGGGTATCACCACTGGACGCCGTTCAAGGTGTCACTGGTTTCCGGAGCGAGCTATCTGTTGTTTCAAGCATTTGGCGTATCGACATCGGTAGCGAATGCGACCGGTGCGGTGCTTAGTCTTGGGGGAATTCTCCTGCTCATGGCGGCGCTGTGGGACCGGTCGCGGAAGAGGTTTCTTCTGTTGCTGGCATTGTTGCTTGCGACCAATCTGATGATGTCCGTTTATGGGCGGACTCCATTTTCGGAGAACGGCCTCATATTTCTGGCTGGGCTGACGTTCTTTGTGTTCAACCGATGGTCCGACAAGCTCTGGGGTCTGGCGCTGGTGGGAATTCTGGTGGCGCTGTGCGGATTACTGGGGAAGAGTTTCGGTTTTCTTCTCATTGCCGGGCCGATCTGGTATGTCTTCGCGCAGAAGGGGGATGGTGTCGTCAAGAAGCTGGCCGTGGTAGCGGCACCGTTCGTTGTGACGTTTGCGGTGTTCTGGGTGTTGTTCTACAGTGAGCAGGGGTTCTTTACGTTTTTGTGGGAGCACGGAACAGGGGTCCATGGCTTTCCGCACGGGTTTGAATCTCCCAAGGGATTTGTCGAATGTCTGATTGCATTCGGACGATATGGATTGCAGTCCCAGTCGGCGATTGTAAGTGTGCTGACCTGTCTGGCGCTGATGACGCTGGTTCTAGATACGCGCGGGAGTGTGCGGTCGGACAAGACGACCGTCTTCATGACAAGCTGGCTCGTGACGACAGCAGTCTCACTGGCGCCGTTCAATTATCTGCCGCTCCGATATCTATATCCGCTGTTTCTTCCGATGGCGGTGTTGGGGTCGTCGTGGCTGGAGAGATTAGAGACAATAGACATTGAGAAAGTCACCCGTCGTGCGTGGTGGCGGAGTTCGCTTCTGGTCATACTGCTGTGGCTGGCGGCGTATTATGCGTCTATCGCCATCTTTGTCAGTTCGCGTGATCTGAGGGACCATCTGGCCGCGGTCTGGTGGACATTTCCCATCGGGCTGGCGCTTTTTGGCATCCTGTGGGTAGTTCTTCGTGCGAAGAGAATCACGTTTTCTCCGGCAGTGGCGAGACTGATAGTGGCACTGGTGGTTGTTGGGACGCTGGCGGTAGAGGGGTATCATCACATTACCTGGCTCCGGGAGCGGATGTACACGCTTCGATATGCCAATGTCGAAGTGTCCAATGTGATTGGAGCGGACGCAGTCGTGGCGGGACAGTTTGCCCCGGCGATTACCATGGATTCCAGGATCAGGACGTTCCCGATGTTTGTGACCGAAGACCTGTCGTTCATGGAACCGCTTTTGCGGCAGTATCCGATTACGCATTTAGCGGTGGGGGAACAGGCCTGGGAGCAGCTGGTGACGGATCTTCCGGTGCTAAAGAAGGCGCTTTCGGTGACCCGTTTCTGGGCGCGCGACAATGTGGTGGTGATAGCACAGGTTGCCGGGTTGTTTGGCAATCCGGAGGCGATGAAATACCAGCCGACCGACTATGAGAAGTCGGTCCGGTTCATGTTCGGGCGTCAGGCTGACAGTCTGGAATACTATCTCAAGAAGTCACTGGCGGCGCATCCTACTTCGCGTGCCGCGCTGGCTGACGCGTACTATTTGACCGTTGAGTCGGCACCCCTCACGGTGCAGAAGCCGACAGTTGATCGGCTACTGGCAAACTACCCGACTGATTTCGCCGTGAACCAGCTTGGGGCGATCTATTACCGGTCGCTGTTCCAGCTCACGAAGAACCAGAGTGATCTGGATCGTTCGAGGGAATTGGTGGAAAAGGCGGTGCGGCTGAATCCGGAAAATGAAGCGAAGATACGACATGACTACCAGCTCAAGGGGCCCAACGAACCGATCATTTAGAAAGCTATTTGCATGAAATTTCTACTACGTTTGAGATCTTACTCGTTCCCGATATCGCTTGTCACCACCATGGCATTAATTGTGAGTTGCGGCCCCAAGCAGGTGGCTCCGACAGTAGTTCAGCCGGAGACAAAACCGGCTGTAATCCACGCCTCGCCGAGAAACCTTGTGGCCATTGCTGATGACCAGAAGATGCGGGTAGAGTGGCAGGTGTCGGGGAGTGAGATCCTGAGCGGTTACAATGTCTATCTGGAGACAAGTGCATCATCGGTTAAGAAGGGGGATATCAAGCCGTTCAATCCGGATGTCTACCCCGGAGATACTAATCCGGACGACAGCGTGGTATCGTTCGAAGCTGAGCGGATTCCGAATGGGATCAAGTACTACGTATGGGTAAGACTGGTTCGGCCGGACGGATCCATGTCCGAGCCGAGCAATATCGATACGGTCATTTGCGGGCCACGGGGAGACGTAACGCTGGGTGCGCGGTTTCAGAGTCAGGAGGATGGTTATTCCTTTGCTCACAGCCAGGCGGTGCGGGCAGATGGTGCGGATAACGATGTGTACATGTACTCTAAAGATGGGGTAGTATTCCTGGCATCGCCGTCACGAATGAACAGCTATTTGCATTCGACCAGGTTCAAGGCGTTACCGTTTACCGGCAGTCTTAAGAGCGTTCGGTCGCAGGCGATGACGCTCAGTTCCATACCATCGGAGGATAAGATTCCGGTCGTTCCGGGGCAGTGGATATGGGGAACGACATCGGATGGGAATTACGTACTGATTGAGATTCTGTCGGTGCAGGGGAAAGACAAGGACCAGAGCGTGCGTTTTCGATACAGCTACTGCCCGCTCAAGGGGGAGTTTCCGTACTGATCGGCTCTATTTGAGCAGCAGCATTTTTCGGGTGACCACTTCGGCGGCAGTCTGAAGGCGGTAGAAGTATATCCCGGACGCCGCCATGCGGCCATCGCGATCCTTTCCATCCCACTCAATTTCATAATGTCCGGCGGAATGGAAGCTGTTCTCCAGCGTCCGCACGACCTGTCCCATGACATTGTAAATCTCAAGCGAGATGTTTGAACCTGCCGGCAGGTCAAACGAAATCCGGGTATTGGGGTTGAAGGGGTTCGGATAATTCTGCAACAGAGTGAGACTCTTCGGTAACTCGGGTGTCTGATTCTCTCCGACATCGGTAGGGGAATTGCCATACATCCAGCCTACCAAGTTCTTTGCATCGGCGATCTTCATATACCAGAGATGAAACCCGAACAGATAAGTCGTGGTAGTATCGGTACTGGTCTTGATTCCTACTGCCTGCCCGTGGTTAATCGACGTTTCGGGCGTGGATGACTGGTAGAGGTGAGTGACTACGCCGCGGGAGTTGGGGACAAAGGTCGAGACCGATGGCGGGGTATTGGCACGCCAATAGGTTCGCAGGCGGGAGACAAACGGGGTGCGATCGGAGTCATAGGGGACCGGAGGTATACCGGAGCCGTTGGGCGCGGCAGTGGCAAAGGCAAATTGAGTGTCAGCGTATGGGGGAGTCTGGTTCTCGTAATAGAGCGGGCCAACCCAGAAGAGAGAATCTACACCAAAGAAGCGCGTCGCTAGTCCGTTCGGAACGGGAGAGGTGGCGGGTGAAGCAGTCATGGTGAGCGGAGTCGGGGACATGTTGGCGAAAGATCCAAAGTAGGCGAGTTGTCCGCCGGAGAGCAGATACTTGGACATGGTTTGGAACAGCCGTTCCCGATTATAGTCCAGGACGCCATCGAACAAACCGTCATCGATGATCACCATGCGGAAGGGAACGAGATCGCGCCAGTCAAAGCAGGCCGGGTCGGCATCGGGACACCGTGGTCCCTGGATTGAATCTCCCAGATTGTAGATAGCGTAATCGTACCCTTGCAGGACCTTGTCATAAAACATCCGGACCGTGTCGAAGGCGACAAAGTTCGCAGAGGAAGGGGAGCGTGTAATCACAACGATATCGCGTGAACGGGTGATCGTGTAGGCGGTCATGGGAGGAGAGAAGTCCGATTCGAACCCGGACGAGTCGATGGTGGTCACACAGTAGATGGCGCCCGCGAACGAATGGGGATCGACCATGCCGACAGTGTTGCCGGGTACAGAGTCGAATACCGGGAGTGCATAGTAGTAGTACCATGAGCCATTTCTGAAAGCGGAGTCTGTGACATCGGCGTAGTGATGAAGTGAGTAGTGTCGGTGATAGCGGAGGTTGTATGCGGAGCTGTCAGGGAACCGGTAGACATTGAATTGGCGGGGAGAGACGGATGTCGGAGGATGCCAGTTTACGCCGATTTGGTCGCCGTTCTGAATGAAGAGGATCGTATCCGGCGCAAGGGGAGCAGGAGTGCCGCCATCGGGACGAAACCGAATCTGGTTCGAATGGCGTCCTGCTGCTCCGGCCTTGCGGTTAGCGACAGAGAGAACATACGCCTGACGGTTGTCGAGGGCGGCCAGACTGGCGTGGTCGGTGCGTCCGAGTTGAGTAGCGAGCGACTCAACTGCCGGGGAGTACCAGGGCGGGATCACCCCTACATGAGCGTATGCTGAATCCGGTATGCCGGTGAGGTACAGGTTGACACCGTCGATGTTGTCTTCACTCCATGGATCCCAGGACACTGATGTCGGCTGGTGAGGGATGGAGGGATGGATGGTGACACCTGTAGGGGGGCTGGTGGGATTGAGTAACAGTTTCGCCAGCGAATCAGCAGAGGCGGCGGCGCTGACAATGCGGTTGCTGCCGAGCGAAGCAACATAGAGGTCTGGAACAATCGGCAGATAATCCATGATATGCGGATCGGTGTGGACAGAGTCGACCGAGAGGAAGGAGCCGATCACGCGGATACTCGAGTCGGGGAGAAGATCGAATGGCCCTATTGAATACAGAAATCTGGTATCGGTGCCGGCGCACCATTGTGGGGCGGCGGGACCGGGATATGACCAGGTTCGATCGGCGTCAGTGATAGTCGAAAGCTGAACCTGATCGAAATCCCACTCATGGTTTCGCATGAGGAAATAGCGGTCGGCATCGTTGCCGGGCAAGCCGGACCCACCAGACATCATGGATCGAAGGTGGGTCAATTGCTGCGGGCCGAAGTTTCCGGTCTCCGACGCCCGTGATGGGAACCACCAGTTGAACGCGGTATCGGTAGGACGGAACGAGGTGTGCAGGAATCGGAACGCCAGCGCTTTCGTCGGGCTGGCAGCCGGGTCGTAACGATCGTCGACCGGATCTCCATCGTTATCGATCATGTATGCGATCCCCTGGTCGCGGATCGATCCGGCAAGGTCATCGAGGTAGCCAACGTCCCGGTGATTCCGGTCGGAAATGTCGCCATCAATGTACATCCCCACATAGCCGCGACGAATACGATCGAGACCGACATTGGTGATGGTGATGTCATAGACCAGGCACTTATCAAAGGGGGACTGGTTCCAGACGTAGGCGCGCTGTGCGATGGATATATGGAGAGGCTTGTGGATGGAACTAGGTCCGAGCGGATAGTTGACCCCGGACTGAATCGTATCGCTGAAAGCGGTTCGCATCGATTGGTCAGCCAGGGACTCGGACGGCATGGTTGCGCCGGGTCCGCCGGTACCGAAACCATCAGGGTAGAGCTCTCCTCCGAGCACCCAACCATCGTAGCCGGTGGAAACCAGGGTGTCGCCATTGACTATCCCTCCAACCCAGAGTGACGCGCTGAAGAGATATTCAGTTCCGGAGCCGGGTGGCGACTCAAGTGCGTATCTGGGCCAATAGGGATAATCCGGGGCATAAGAGGTCTGCAGGCCGTAGGTACCGAAATCGGTGAAGCTGCTGTTGAACGTGCCGGTGCTGAGGCCGGCCCAGAATGTCGGCCAGGGGATAGTTGTGCTGTCACCGCCGATATCCGGTCTGGCTGTTTGAATCAGGCCCTGCTGGCGCCTGGTCGGCGAACCGGGAACGGTCAATTGGGAACTCCCACGGGCAACTACCACACCGAGGGGGAAAAGCAGCTCAAGGATGATGAGTATGCTGGTGAGGGCAAATCGCTTTGCGTATGGGGTATTCATGGTAGTGGGCAGGTTCGCAGCAGATCGGGTTACACTCACAAAGGAATGGACGATCCCGCCGCCGGATAGTTTAAAGGAAAAACGACCCCGGCGCAAGCTGCCGGGGCCGTCTTACAACTGAGGCTATATCGAAAGGGGACCTACGATTTCTCTTCTCTGGTCAGCCGGAACTGCTGCACAAGGGCGTTGAGTTCTTCGGCCTGCGCACCGAGCCGTCCACAGGTTTGCTTGGAGCCCTGGACGTGGGTAACGGTACCTTCGGTGGAAACCGAGATCTGATCGACGTTTCGAGAGATCTCTTCCGCGGCCACTGATTGCTGTTGCGCGGCAGCAGCGATCTGCTGGATGTTGTGTGATACCTGGTTCACCATGGTGACCAGCTGGGAGAGGCTTTCGCCGGCGCGGAACACGAGGTTCTTGCCGTCATCGACCTGGTTAACCATCAAGCCCATAGCCGACACAGCTCCGGAGGACTGGGTCCGAATTTGCGCAATCATCTCGACGATCTGGCGGGTTGCCTGGCCGGTTTTGTCGGCCAGTTTGCGCACTTCGTCCGCCACAACCGCAAAGCCGCGTCCCTGTTCGCCGGCCCGGGCTGCCTCGATAGCGGCATTGAGCGCCAACAGGTTGGTTTGATCGGAGATTTCATCAATCATGGCGACGATATCCGAAATTCGCTCGGTCGAGTTGGCCAATTCCCGAATAGCCTGGGATGACTCAGTCACCTGGGATTGGATCCGCTGCATACCGTCGATAGTCTGTTCCACCGATCCAGCACCCTCGCCGGCGACGGACGAAGCCTTTTCAGCGATTTTGGCGGCAGAGGAGGTGTTATTCGAAGTTTCCACGGCCGAGGCAGCCATTTGTTCTACGGCAGCCGAGACCTGACGGACTTGATCAGCCTGAGCCTGGGCGCCGGAGGCGATGTCGACCGAGTTCTTTCCGATTGAGGTAGTGGCCGAGACCAGGTCCGAGGCACAGCGATCAATTTTGCGGATTATCTGTCTCAGATTGTCGAGCATCTGGCTGAAGGCCATCCCCAGTCGATCATGGTTTGAGCGGGGGGATACTTCTACTCTGAGGTCCCCTTCGGCAACCTTGGCCGACGCGGAGGAGAAGACCTGGATATATTCCACCAGTCCCTGAATCGCTTTCAGGAGCCTTCCGATTTCATCGTCGGACCGGGCTTTGATGTTCTGATCGATATTCCCCTGGCCCGCCATTTCCAGTTTGGCGGTAACATCGGCAAGGGGAGAAAAGACCTGGCGACGAAGAATCAGGACAATCCCGCCGATCAAGACGATCGCGCCGGCGAGGGAGAGGATGATATTGGCGGTGACACCGCTGGAGATAGCGGCTTGCATCGGTTTCTGAGAAACCACGGTTCTCAGCCCGCCGACGATCGGCTGTTCTTTGGTGTCGTGACACTGCGAGCAGGCGTCGGAATTATGAAAGACCTTGTAGCCGATCAGAACAGGTGACCCGGCGAGTTCGGCGGTCATGGTGGTGTCTTTGCCGGAGGAATAGACAGCGCTCCAGACGGGATCTTCGGTAGGTTTGCCTACGCTGTTTTTGTCGGAGGAGCGTTTGACGATTTTCTGGTCATCGATAATGCACAACTCCTGCAGGACACCCTTGGAGACTATTTCTTCGGTCAAGGGCTGGAGTTTTTCGTTCTGGCCGTTGACCATGATTTCGGAAATCTGCCCCTCGAGGGCCCAGCTCAGGGCGACCGAGTTGTCATAGTAGAGTTTAGAGAGGCTTTTGGACTGCTTATAGCTATTAACGGCGGCGATTACGGCGAATATCACCAACAGACTGATACCGAGACTTGCGACCACTTTGGTATTTACTGATATCCCCTTCACAGAGGTCCCCCTTCTATATGAATCGATGATATGCTCCCCAAAAAAGGCAGCCTTGCGGAAGGCATTCAAGTTATCGGCAGACCGGGAGTCGAATTTAGGCCCGGCGGAGCCATGTTCTCTTTGCTTGGATCATAAAAATCTTGCGTGCGGCAAAGAGGTTGTTAGATTATTGGACAGATCGTACCGCTTGAGCGGTATAATGGTCACAGGGAAACAAAACCGCTTGTGCGCAGTGCTGACGATGCAGTCGGCCGGGTGCAAGGGGAAAGCAACAACCTTCTAAGGAGGCCAGTCATGGGCAAGTCAAAAGACAAAGGCAAAAAAGAAGTTAAGAAACCCAAAAAAGGAAAATAAGTTTTCCTCGGGCTTTGTCCCTTCGGGGATAATACCGTTTTGATAAACCCACCTGCTCAAGGTGGGTTTTCTTTTTGGGGGTCGGAAGCGGGTAAAAAAAACAAACCGGGTGACTTGCGTCACCCGGCCGGTTTAACTGTTGGGA
>JBATNE010000107.1:0-6669 GCA_049290195.1 Candidatus Zixiibacteriota bacterium | reverse complement strand
GATAGAGTCTGATATCCATACCCTCCCCGTCTCCCATGTAGTAGCTTCCAATGACTTCTTCTTGGAGTGGGCTTTTCGCGACTGTCGCCCATCGACGCTCAGTCGATAGGACTCTTCCACACACCACC
This sequence comes from Candidatus Zixiibacteriota bacterium, assembly GCA_049290195.1. GTDB lineage: Bacteria > Zixibacteria > MSB-5A5 > GN15 > FEB-12 > FEB-12. The sequence goes on along the minus strand of JBATNE010000107.1, from coordinate 6,541 downwards.
AAACCGATTGCTGCGGCTATCAAGAAGTAATTTCGCAAGAGGACACCTCCCATGAACTGCAAATTGAGGACTTCAAAGTAGTGACGTTTGGTATCGCGATTTTGTCCACTGTCAAGCGGGCAGGCCGCTTGACCTACAGAGACCGACATTCTTCCTCACCTCGGCGCACACGGCGCGGTCGAATTCGGAGAGACCATCGTCGCCGGCATATTCTGCGCGCCGGGAGTCCACTCGCCAAAACTCTTCACCACTACTTTGCATTTTCCTTTCGATGTCCACCGCTCATTGGCATCGTAATTCCAATCCAGACACTCCGACCCTCCGCCACCGAGCGTCGTAATCACAAAGCGGTTATCGACAAACCCAATCGCATTCGCCTGATTGGCCGGCCAGGGATTGTCGCCACCCGATGGATCAACCGGGATCCATCCGTAATTCGGCAAATAGATTTCCACCCAGCGGTGATGGACATCATCCCATGACGCATCATCATCGCGCCACGAAACCGCCCCGGCGAACCGCGCCGGCAACCCGACCGCCCGGCACATCGCGATATAGACAAACGTGTATTCGGAGCATGATCCGGTCGTGCGGGCGAGAACAGCAGGAGCCGTGTTCCACCCACCGGAAAGTTCGTACGACATGTGATCGATGATATACTTGAAAATCTTCCGCCCAATCCAATACGGATTGGTTTCACTGCCAACCGCCGCTTTGACCGCATTTTGAATCACTGGGTCGGTGTAAGAGAATTTGACATCATCCACCGTGTACGCTTTTCGAATATCAGGCGGAATCTGATCCAGCTTGCCGACCCGATTGGGGAAGATGTAGTACCGACAGCGATACAACTCAGCCTTGACCCGCATAGCCACATCGGTGTGCTGGTTAGCCGCGATATTCTTGAATTGCCAATGGGCCACTTCCTGTCCCCACTTGTCCTTAATGACCTCAGTCGGCTTCGGACTGTATTCAATTGCGCCAAGTAATTTCTGGCTGTTGAGATCATGCGGCACGGCGAGGAAGACATTAAGATCCGTCAACGTATCCGGCCCAAAATTACGCACCTGATGCACGAATTCCATATTTTCAACGCGCGTGTCTCGCTGCGAGAATAATCCGCCGTCATCGATCGCGACTTGGAATATGCGATCAGTCTGGTAATCCGCCACCCAGAGCGACTTGCCATCATACGCCAGTCCGCTGGTGTATTGACCGGGGGCGTGAAGTATGATCACCACATCGCCGTTCTCCGGTGTCAGCATGTATATCTGATCGGAAAACCGGTCTGCCGTCCAGAGGTAAGTCCCATCGAATACCAGCTGACTGCAGGAACCGGTCGGAGTTGAGATCGATGTAATCGTAGTCCCATCGGAAGCATCGATCCGGCAGAGCTTGTTGGCGGAGTTGTCGAGTATCCAGAGATACTTCCCATCCCAGGCCATCCCGTCGGTTTGCGTGGTCGGACTGGCAATCGTCCGTTCCACTATGTGCGTGACCGGATCCACGCCAAATATCAGCGCCGATTCCGGATCGACACACCAGAGCCAGTGACCGTCGAACGTCAGCCCGGAGATCCCGTAGCCAGGGGAAGTAAACGAGTCAACACACTTCCCCGAAGCCGGGTCGATCTTGTACAGCTGATCGGTCCGTCGATCCGAAGACCAAAGGTAATGACCATCATACGCCAGCCCGATCGTGTACCCGGTCGGCGTTGCGATTGATTTGACCGTGTCACCCGGCGTGGCGAAAATTGACGCGACAAGCATGAGTGTGAAGGCGATAGTTATCGAAAGTGTGCGCATAACGGGCTCCTATTATTCGGGACAAGGGTAATGATGCGAAGAAAGGAGAAGTTAATCAAGTGCCGACGAGACACCCTCACTTTCATGGCGACCGAAGTTTGTAGGGCGGAACCCGTTTCGTGGTTCCGCCGACGGCCCTTATGCGTCATTGCGGGCATTAACTTGTCATGGTGAGCGTAGTCGAACCATGAACGTTAGCAGAATCGCGCCAGTTGGTGGCGCACCCGAAGGGTGCGTGGAGTGCCCCGTCGCCTCGATTCACCACCCTGTCGCATTGAGCCCGCACCCCGTCGCATTGAGCGGAGTCGAAATGCGACCAACCCGTCATTGCGAGAAGTGGACCGCCAACGGCGGGTAACGACGAAGCAATCTGTCCGTCCCTACAGCACTCTGCCTTCCCACAACGCATGCCAAGGGAACCCCGCATGCGTAGAAGCGAAGAGGGGGTGCCGGATGGTAGAAAGATCGCTTCGTGGTCCCTCGCGCTGTGCGCTGGGACTGCCTCGCAACGACGCAGGTAGGCAGTGTTACAAGGCTTGACAAAACGGCGCGTCGGAATGACCTTTTTGTAAGGTCCGGTGCCCCACAGCTCTGCTGTGGGTTTTGTTCCCACCGCATAATGGTGGGCCACCAATAGTTGTCATTCCCGCGGATGCGGGAATCCAGACCTGTCAGTGTCGGGCCCGAAACGGGACCGACCTACAAGAGAGACGATTGATAATGTTTCAGATATGGAGATGATCCCATGCCCGTAGTTACCCCCGCACAATACGCTCAGATGCTCGATGCCGCCCAGGCTGGAAGCTATGCCTTCCCGGCTATCAATTGCACCTCGACCGAAACTTGCAACGCCGCCCTCAAGGGATTCGCTGATGCCAAGTCCGACGGCATCATTCAGATTTCCACCGGCGGCGGCGAATTTGCCGCAGGCCTGAATGTCAAAGACGGTCCCCTCGGCGCAATCGCACTCGCGGAATTCGTCCACCGGGTAGCCAGCCGATACCAGATCAATGTCGCGCTTCATACCGACCATTGCCCGCCTGAAAAAGTCGACAAGTTCCTTATGCCGCTTATCGCCGAAACCGCCAAATATCGCAAAGCCGGCAAAGGGAATCTGTTCCAGTCGCACATGTTCGATGGCAGCTCGCTCCCGACCAAAGAGAATCTCGCCAAATCAGTCGAACTGATGAAACTCTGCAAAGAAAACGAAATCATTCTCGAAGTTGAAATCGGCGTGGTCGGCGGCGAAGAAGACGGCGTTGACAATTCCGGCGCCAAAGCGGAAAAGCTCTACACCACCCCGCAGGATATGGTCGAAGTATACAAAGCGCTCAGCCCGATCGGCGGGCGGTATATGCTGGCGGCTACTTTCGGCAATGTCCACGGCATTTACAAACCGGGCAACGTGATCCTGAAGCCGAAAATCCTCAAAGAAGGTCAGGACGCTGTGGTCAAGCAGTTCGGCCAGAAGGCGTATGCCGATCTGGTCTTCCATGGCGGTTCCGGCTCGGATATTAATGACATCCACGAGACCTTGGAATACGGCGTGGTGAAGATGAATGTCGATACCGACACGCAGTACTGGTTTACCGAAGCTATCGTGAAGCATGTCGATCAGTACCGCGCCGTGTTGTTGCACACCAAGGACGAAGTTGCTGACAAGAAGCGGTTCGACCCGCGCTCGTATCTGAAGGAAGCCGAGAAGAACATGGCGAAACGCGTCCAGCAAGCCTGCGATGATCTGAAGTCCACCGGCAAGACGACGTTTAAGGCATAAGTCAGATCCTTGTGAAACAGTAAAAGGCGGAACCCACTTTGGGTCCCGCCTTTTCATTTAACTTTGAAGATCAACCTATCAAAGTCACGGACAGCTCGGCAGCACGTACCCTCCGCCAGTGAGATAAGAAACCAAGGCTGAGAGATCGGCAAGATCTACTGTGCCGATGCCATTAACGTTGGCCTCAGCTATACAGATCGTGGGCTGCGGGAAGTAGGTGAGATACAGGACAAAAAGCGATAAATCGGAAATATCCACCACACCGTTCATATTGACATCGCCTGTTGTTCCAACGCAACAGCTGTATGGCTTGGTCCAGGTTGCGAGCGAGAACGAATTCTTCCCCCCCGCAGCGCTGAATCCACCACCGGCAACTACGCCGCCACTGTAGTTTATCAACGCCTGAACCGGCTCGTTCGTACCGATACTCATGGAATACCACGAACTGCCGTCCCACATGGCGATATCGCTCGCAGTCTTGTCTCCAGCACCGAGAAAATATCCGCCGACAATAAGGCGTCGCTGATACTCAACCAGTGACATCGCGTAAGAACTCCATGAGCAATCGGTCACTCCGAGTCCCTGCGCAAGTGATGTCCATTCAGTGCCATTCCACGCACTGATCCCTCCCACCCAGACACCGTTGATATGGTGAAATATGCCTCCTGCAATTACTTTACCCTGGTATTTCGTAAGGCAAGTAACCATACCACCAACGCCACTCCCGAGCGGTGACCAGGTGAGTCCATTCCATTCGGCCACATTTGCGGCCGGATTGCCGCCAGCCTGAGTGAAGTTGCCGCCGGCATATAATTTGGTCGAAGTTGCGTAGAGCGCTCCGACCCTGCTATTCGTGCCAGAGCCAACCGTGGACCACGAAGTACCGTCCCAGGCCGCGATATAGTTAGCCGGAGTTCCGCCGGCATTCGTGAACCAGCCGCCAACAACGAGCTTATCCTGAAAGACGGCAAGGGCGAAAGGAGTCTGGTCGAGTCCGGATCCGAGGGAAGACCATAAACTTCCATCCCAGACGGCAATTCCTGCGGCAGGCGCACCACCAGCCGTCGTAAACGGACCGGCGGCATACAACTTGTCGTGATAGACCGCGAGAGCGTACGGCTGGCCATCGGTACCCAGACCCAGAGGAGACCAGTTGGCGCCATCCCACATGGCGAGATGGTTGGCCGCGCTGTAACCGGCATTGGTGAAGGTTCCGCCTATGATCAGCTTACCCTGGTAGACTGTCATGCACGTGATGCTACCGTCGAACCCAGACGATAACTGTTGCCACTCGGCACCATTCCAGACTGCCGCTCCATACGAATATTTGCCTCCGGCATGCGAAAAGTTTCCAAAAGCGAAGAGCAGCCCACCGTGTTCGGCAACGAAGGATACGCTTCCATCGAATCCCAATCCAAGGGGCGACCAGTTTGTCCCGTCCCATACAGATACACCATCGCCGCTAAACACGCTGGTCGCTCTAAATGAGCCGCAGGCCACAAGTTTGTTGTCGCGGGTGGTCAACTGATTGACATTTCCCTGAATTGGTGCGACAAATTCGTGCCAAGCACTTCCGTTCCAGGTGGCCAGATAGGTTGAATCGACACCGCCGTATGGGGTCATTGTATTGAAGGAGCAACCAACATACAGGTGAGAGTCAAAGACATGCAGTTCGGTCACGGCCTTAATGAGACCGGTATCCAAGGGGGACCAGATTGTGTCGTTCCATCCCGCGATATTTCTGACGCTCACTCCGCCGGCATCGGTCATGCCACCCCCTACGACAAGCCGATTGTCATAAACGCTCATCGTGTTCACTTTCGCATTGACGCCTGTTCCCATCGGGGACCAAGTTGAACCATCCCATGCCGCAACATGCGCCACACTCGTTGTCCCCGAGGATGTAAACGTCCCGCCGGCGATAAGTCTTCCGTTGTAAATTTCAAAGGCGAAGGGGTCGGAATTTAGCCCATCCCCTAGCGCGGACCATGAAGTTCCGTCCCAAGCGGCAACATGGCTGGCACTTTCTGTGCCTATGGCTGTAAATGAGCCGCCGATAACCAACTTGTCGTTCCAGACAATCGCAGCATGGACCGTTGCACCATAACTCGGGCCACTTGCAATGGTCGACCAGGAAGTTCCGTCCCAGACGGCGATGCCCTTACACTTGAGACTCCCAACGAAATAGACCCCAATCACTACAAGTTTGCCCTGAAAAATCACAGTTGACGTTGCTTCGCCATTTATTCCACAGATGCTTGGCGAAATGCTGTTGTCCCAATAGATGGAATCGGCGTCAGCTTCGGGGCCCATAGACTGACAAGCCTGAAAGATGGGGGCACCAATTCGTGGATCGTCGGCGACATTCATTCCATTGACGTTGGCGGTTGGAGATACTGGAAAAGGGTGCTCTGCCGATTCGCCAGCTGTTGGTGATAGTCCAGAAAGCAGGCAGACGATGCCCGCGAAGATGTACGGTCTGTACCTGACCATATCTTGCCTCACTCCCCGGCGCAGTTCGGTGCGTCGATTGATGTAGATTGATCCGTGAAAAATATAAGCGGCGTGGATAAATGACGCCACTATTAGTTTGATGGGCGATCAGCCTGGGTGCCCCACCTCTTTAAGGTGGGCCACAAGCCTGACTCACCTTTTGTCATAATCGCACCAAACCACCCCGCACCTTCCCTTCAAAACCTGTACCAAATCGCGCCAGAAGCTGAGTCCAGCGGTGTAGATGGAGGACACTATGAACAAGGAAGAAGTATATCCAATTCAATCAGTGGGAATTGGAGGGTCGTGCAAATAGTAAATATCTGAAACGAAGCCAATTTAATTGGACGTCGAAAAGCCGTAAGTACTTGAAACACAACTACTGCTGAAGAAACAGCTCCCGTAGCAAATTGGGTTCGTTTGGGTTCGTTCTCGAGGAGCACCTGGTAGGGCAGGAGCCCCCGTC
>JBATNE010000106.1:0-24170 GCA_049290195.1 Candidatus Zixiibacteriota bacterium | reverse complement strand
ACCGCCAAAGCGCTGGTCCTCAAACCGGGGTTCTTGTCAAAGGAATTCAAAATCGGTCGACGGGCCGCCTATGTCCCCCCGGTACGGCTGTATGTCTTTATCAGCTTTGTCTTCTTCCTGGTGCTGTCGCTGACATCGGGAAAACATGAAGACGAGGGAAGTAAGGCCGCCGGTGAGACGACCAATACTCTGAATATGTCCTTCGCGAAAATACCATCGAGTGAGCTTGCCGGCCTGAGCGACCCTCAGATTGATTCTGTGCTCAGAGCGCACGATATGGAACCGGGATTCTGGAACCACTATCTGGCCCGACAGGTGGCTCGCATGGCGGCGAGTGGCCGGAGCGAAGTAAATCACATGCTCATCAAAGGCGTCTCCTACATGATGTTTGCGCTGATGCCTCTGTTTGGTTTGATGCTGTTTCTTTTTTATCGCAAAACCGGAGAGTACTATATCAATTGCCTGGTATTTTCGGTCCACTTCCATTCATTCGTGTTCCTGCTACTCACCCTGGACCTGCTTCTCGGCAAATTCGTAGATTTCTTCTATTTGATCGCGGCTTCCATCCTCGGGGTGGCTGTCTATCTCTGGCTGGCGCTGAAAACTACCTACGCACAGAGGCTTTTCCGAACCACCCTTAAAACGCTGACCATAGGCTTTATCCACTTGATCAGTATCATTCTCTCGTTCATGATGATGATCTTCATTGGAGTTCTGTTGTTCTAACTCCCCCCCTTTCCCCCTTGTCACCACCGCCATCCCGCCGTACCTTTACTCTGTCCCGACCACCGGGTGGTCTACAAACCATAGCCAGGAACCGCGAAAGGGCCTACACCCATGAAGCCAACCGCATTACTGCTGTGCCTGCTGACGATCTCCGTCGTCACTGCCGACGCGCAATCTTCAAAACAACTCGATCCGAGTCTGCTCGGAAAAATCGAAGCCAAGTTCGATGCTGCCGGCGACCAGACCGCCGCCATCAACGCCATCACTAGCAACGACATCAACAGCCTCTCCCTCAACCGGTCGGCGCTGACGGCTCACACCAAGCTGGTCAATTTCAAGTTGAAAGCGGCCGGTATCACCAATCAGCAGGGATCCGGACGGTGCTGGATGTTCGCCGGGCTTAACGCCCTCGCTCCGTCGGTGATGAATCGCCTTAAACTGTCCGAGTTCGAATTCTCCCAGCCCTACCTGACTTTCTGGGACAAAATGGAAAAGGCCAACCTCTTCTTGGAACAGATGATCGACCTCCGCAACCAGCCGATCGATGACCGCAAAGTTGTCTCTCTCCTCTCCTCCCCGTTCGGCGATGGTGGCTGGGGTAACTGGGTACTGGATCTGATGCAGAAATATGGCACCGTTCCCATCTCCGCCATGCCCGAGACCAAACAGTCCATCGGCACCGGTAATATCAATTCCCTGGCTGACACCCGGCTGAAAGCGGACGCCGCCGAACTACGGATGATGGCCAAAGCCGGCAAATCCGAAGATCAGCTTCGCCAGCGCAAAAATGGTATGCTTGAAGAGATATATAAGATGCTGGTCTACGCCTACGGCCGCCCTCCTAAAGAATTCACCTTCCGCTATGAACCCAAAGACACCGCTGCCGCCAAAGTCGCACCCAAAGTCTATACCCCTCAGCAGTTCTACAAAGAGTTCGTCGCCGATAAACTCCCTGAGTATGTCATGCTGACCAACAATCCGACCGTCCCGTACGACAAAGCCTATCAGGTCGATGAGAGCCGCAACATGGTGGAGAAATCCCCCGCTGTCCTGCTGAACCTCCCGATCGAAGGACTCAAGAAGTACTGCCTCAAAATGCTCCTGGACAGCCAGGCTGTCTGGTTTGCCTGCGATGTCGGCATGGAGCACTTGCGCGATTCCGCCATCCTGGAAACCGGCATCTACGAACCCAATCGCGTCTTCGGTGTCGACTTCAAAATGTCCAAAGCTGATCAGATAAATATGCGGATCTGTTCCGCCACCCACGCCATGGTCCTGCTCGGTGTCGATACCGCCAACGGCCTGCCCGCCAAATGGCTCATCGAAAACAGCTGGGGCTCAACCCGTGGCGACAAGGGCTACTGGTACATGTATGACAACTGGTTTGACCAGTATGTCTACTTCGCCATGATCGATAAGAAGTATATCGCGCCCGATGATCTCAAGAAACTCGAGCAGAAACCGGTCCTCCTGCCGACCTGGACCCCGCTCAACGGTCCAATGCAATAGAGCGCTGCCATACATCGACCTTTCATCGCCACCTCAGCCTGGGCCGGGGTGGCGATTTGTTTTGGGAATAGCATCTGTCCCCTGCCTACCCCAGTTTTTCAATCCCCTTTGCTGGTGAATCAATCTACATTACACGGTAACTCCCTGCCCTTCGTCCCTTTATTACAGGGAGTCAAAGGAGGAGTGGTATGAAAATCTGTCGGATCGCCATCATTCTCTCGATGAATCTGTGCTTCATCCCCGGCGGCAAACCGCGCGCCCAGTCCTATGAAATGATTTCGCACGATCCCAACTCGCTCAATCTTCGCACTGCCATCAGTACTAGTTATCCTCAGGCCAAACTAGATCGGCTTGACCGTGACACCTCTTATGGGATGAGATTGGCCCTGCAACTGGCCAATATCACGCCGGCCGATATCATGAAACACCCGGCAACTGTTGACACCGCAACTATCGAGCAAATAGCCCGCACATTTCTCGCCGCCTTGTCCCCTGAACTCGGCATAGACACTGCCCTTCTGCAAAAACGCTCGGTTCGAATCCTCCCCTGGGGTGGGTCGCGGATTTCGACCCGAATCTGCTTCACCCAGTGCTGCCGGAACCTGCATGTCTATAGGTCCGACATCTGTTTTCAGTTTATCAACGATCACGTCATGCTCGACTGCCATAACGCGGTCCCCGGCCCGAACCTGCCGACCGCCAACACCATACTGCCCGACAGTGCCGCTGCCTCTATTGAATGGGCGGAACGAAAGAGATTCCTTAGCCACGGCAAGCCGCACCCCGTCTACGGCGGTGGACTCATCAGTCGCATCCTGTTTCAAGATTGCTTTGATATTCGAGACTCCACCGGTCGGTGGATTCCATACGAAGAGCGAGTCATCGGATATGAGCTGATGATCTTTCCTCAGGTCGTGGGAAGACAGGTCGTTCCAAGACTGGCCTGGCGACTTGGTTTGGGATTGGGAGAAAGAGGAGACCGGACGGTGTATCAGGAAGCGCTCGTTGATGCGGTCACGGGAGAGGTCCTGTCCCTGCAAAGCATGGGCGGTGGATGCATCGTTACAATCTGGAGTACAACTTCCTGCACATCCAGATAGTGGTCACGCCAGGTTCTCCGGAGTGACCACTTTCTCTTCAAGCCTCTTTGTCTGCGAGTCCGAACTATGATCGGACTATTATGCCCATCAGTTCCGGGACACCAGCTGATCGATCCTCTTCTTCAATTCGTCCAGCTGTTTCTTCAGCTCCGCATTCTGCGCCCGAAGTTCGTTGTTCTCTTTGTGAAGCTCCTTGATTCCGGCCAGCGCGATCCCCGATGGGTCGATCGTTGAAATCGTCTTCTCATTCTCACCCACCCCGAACACGCTCTTGAAATCCTGAGCCGTCGGTCCGATATGAACCACACTGTCCGGCTCATTCTTATAATTCCACTGCCTGATCGGCAACTCATCGATCTTGTCCAGGAGATCCCCGCCATTGACCGACTTGAAATTCTCTTTCAGATTCTCGTCCGATGCATTCGTCCAGACCCCGCCCGCGGTCAACTTCGCACCGCTGGAATGCGTGATCGGGTCAGCGCCCGATGCCGCCACTATTGCCACCGAACTCGTCACGCCGTCGGCAATTGACGACCAGTCGGAATGGGTGCCCGTACTGTCAAGCTGCGTTGAGAACTGCTGTTCCGTTGGAATACTGCCGTTCTGAAAGTGCCCTTTCAACTCCGATCGAGCCATCGTCGCATCGAGCAAATTCGAGAACTGCCCCTGTGTTGGTTTGTCTCCCCGCTCGAAAAACTGCTTGAGAACTGACCTCGGCAGAGTCGCTTCGACACTGGCGCCGATATTGGTCGAGCCGCCATCCCCGTTAGACCACGTCGTCTGCGATCCTACCGCATCCAGAACCGTTGAAAACTGGCTCTGAGTCGGTACATCGCCGTTCTGAAAGTGCCCTTTCAATTCCGAACGAGTGCTCGTGGCTGAAACACTCGCGTCAACATCCGACGTCCCGTTTCCGCCCAAATCAACACTGCTTTGTATCAACACACTCGAATCGGTCACCGTCTGTGATGACGATGTTCTCGCCAACAGCCCTAAGTTGGTGAGCCTTGATTCCAGGTCATTAACCCGGACTCTCATATTACTCACCGCTTGACCGCCGCCACCGCCACCGCCGCCGCCATGACCAACCGTCATCGCCTGAGTAACGGAATCGGGAGCGCAAATCTGATCATACTGGCTTTCCGGAGTGCCATCTCCATCGGTATCGCATCTTTCCCCAAATGTAGTGCTCTGTGTCTGCTTCGCTACCGTGACGTTCATGCTGATTCGATTAGGCATGCTGTTGTCACCTGTTTTCATTGTCAGCTGAGCCCCACTTGAACTGCTCGTCTGAGACACACTGGCATCTGCCTGACCATCTCCGTCGTCATCTTTCGATGTTATAATAGTCGCCGAATCGACAGTGGTACCGACCGAAACCGACGATGTCCGATTGGCATCGGCGCCGGTTCCTTTCCACTTGATCGCCACACTCGACGTCGTCGGGGTCATCGACTGCGAAATCTCTCCGTCCGGATCACCATCCTCATCGGCATCACCCCAGATGCGTCGGCTGGCCGAACCGGTCGTGACACTGTCCATCACCACGTATTCCGGATGCCCGTCGCCGTCGCTGTCCGCATCAAGAACCGCTGATGCTTTCGGCCCCGTGACATTCGGTTTAGTCGTGATAATCCCGCGCGCCTTGGCCGCACCGCTGGTAGCTTCGCCATACACGCCGCTCGCCACTATCGCCCGCGGCACATTCCGAATCCGCGTCCTCGGCACCATCGGCGCCTGCCCCGCCAGTTGCGTCTGCAACCAGAGATCGCCGCTCTGCATCGCATCCACAAACGCAGAACTCCCGCACCCGAGACAGGTCGAGTACAGTCCTTTCGATGTCGTCACTGTCCGAACCTCGCTGAACACCATCGTCCCACCGACCGAATCAGTCCAGAGAGAAAGCGTCAAATCCTTCGGACCGTCGGCTACAGCGTTATCCGAAGCATCGGTGAGTCGCCCCTGAAAGGCAACTGAGTCAGTGTTATTGGCAAGTGACATAGTGGCAGACACCAGCACCAGCCCGATCGCAAGTACCAGGAAACTGAATTTGGCAGGCGAAACCCGCATCGAGAACCTCCAGAAGAAAGTGACATGAGATAGGTGTGTGTTCAGTGAACTAATATGGACTTAGTTAGTATACAAACTACCGTTATTGGACGCAAGATGGAATTCGGATATTTCTAGTCCGATAACCGTTAGCTATCCCCCGGCCTGTCAATTTCCGCGAGACAAGACTAAGTTGTCGTTGTTTCATGCCGATAGTACTGACAAAACAGGTGCAGTCGCCGAATCACGTTACAGAAACGGGAAACTGTGAAAGAATCCAAAGGCTTCACGTTGGTCGAATTGGTCATCATCATCGTGGTGTTGGGGATACTCGCTGCGGTCGCTATACCGAAATATTTCGATCTGCAGTCGCAAGCTCGCGAATCGGTGATGCGGAGTTTTGGCGGAGCGCTCAAAGAAGCTTCGACCATTTACCTCACTCGCGCCGTACTCGAAGGCAATGCTCGCAAGCCCCCCGTTCAGAGTTTCTGGGATTTTGTCGCACTCTCGGAAGGTTCGTCAGACCGAAATACGATCGCGCTCAACAACAGCATCAGGCACCTGCTCACCGACCCGAATGCCGAACTCCTCTCCAACGGAGGACTGACCATCACATTGAACCTGCGCGGCGGAGCGGTCGCAACCTATACCTTCAACCCCGCTAACGGCGCCATTACCGAGAGCTACACGGGATTCTAGCCCGCTCGTCCCTCTGGTCTCTTGTGTGCTATTCGCCAGCCTGAAACAAGTCAGCAGCCCTGCCACGCTCAGGGCCCCTTGCACCGTAGCCATCCAGCCTATGTAACTGCCTATCGACTCCGGCACATATCTGAGCGTCACATAGTAAATCCCCAGCCCAACCCAGGAAACCACCAGACCAAGCGTCTTCCCCTGAGCCAGCTGCAGGTTGATGATGTTGCAGTGTATCGCCAGAGGAATTAACGCCAGCAGATACATCGGCATAAACGGGACCGCCTCCCGGTAGCCGCCACCAAACGCCACTTCGACCAGTCCACTCCCTGCCAGCCTGAACACAAGGTACACCGCTCCCAGCACGCAGGTGGAAAATGCACACCCGAATCCGAGCATGCGAAGCCACTCTTCATTCTTCGATGACTTTACCATGTACGGAAACAGGAGTGGCGACATCGCCAGCGAGTACAGCAGCACCCCCTTGCCGACAGTCGTCAGGACCCCGTATGTACCAAGGTGCGCGCTCCCCAATACTCCTGGAGCCAGGATCATGTCCAATCTGATGAAAAGCGCCAGTGGCAGCAGCCCCAGCGCTATCTTGACAAACTGAACAAGATGCCGCTTGTCCACCTTCTCACGGGTGATGTGGAAATTACCGGGGGCATTCCGGCGCACACTGATGACCAAATGACCGATTGCAAAGATTCCCCCCAGTGCACCGGCAACTAGCGCCCAGAACAAATTCTGAACAAACGAGAATGCCAGTACTCCCAGACCCAGTCTTGCCAGCAGTTCGACACTTCGGTTGCCGACGTATACTCCTTCAAGCTGCAATCCCTGAACCCACCCGCGCAACAGCCACAGAAGCGACCAGACAAAGAGTGAAACGCCGCCGATTGCCCAGATCCATGGATCTCCACCGGCCAGTCCCGAAGTTCCATCTGCGTACATCACCAGCGCACATGTCGTCCCCAGTCCAAGGAGCAATGACATCTGGAGTACCGCGTTCCCGAGCTTGGTGATTCTGCCGGTCGAATACTCCCGCGCAATTGTCAGGGCATATGCCTCAAAGACATAACAGAGCGCGTACAGGAAAGTCGTAATGGCAACATATGCTCCAAAGACCGAAGGCTCCAGACGATGAGACAGAAACATCTGGAAGAGAACGCCCCCTGCCGCGGCCGCCAGATTCGCCGCCACCACAACCGGAATGCGCCGGGCTAACTTTCCAGTGGCTGCCATGCCCGTGCCTCATAGTAAAGCGGGATCAGAACGTAGTCCCGAAGTCCGCGCACCCGGAAATAGCCGTCCAGGAAAAAGAGCATCGCGAACTTGTTGTTTTCATCCACGATCGTCGCCGGCTCTCGCCATTGAGTTGGAAAAAATTCCGGATTGAACCCCACTCGAAATACGAACAGAGAGTCGGCATTCTCCCCAACCGCCGTGCCCCCCCGAATTGTCACATACTCCGTGGATTCAAAGGTCACGAGTGAATCTGCCTTCAGAACGCGCAACGCGAATATGAGCCCCGAGTAGTCGACCGGCTCGGTTGTCGTTATCAGCATCGACCGGTTCCGAAGTGGATTCTCTCCCTCGCGACGATAGGCGTCAATCACTCTCATGCCGGCGACTGCAGCCGATTGGTCGGTCACGGTTGCGGGGGAGGCCAACGATGGTAACGACTGCCCCCTGCTGATGTGGACTCGTTCCTCTGCCGTCAGTCTTCTGGCCAACGCACCGATATCCCGCGCTGTATGTTGATAATAGAATGCGCCGCAGAGAATCGCGACTGGACCTGCTACCGCAACCACTCGTTTTATATTTGTTCCGCTCAACAGCAGCGCACACACCAAGAGAGTGTAGATGCCAAAGAAGAAACCGTAGAACAGCGGTTGCCACACCATGGCAATGTCCACCGAAAAGATCGAGACAAGGGCGAGAAAGAGAATCGCAACCAGCAATGTCCTGAACCACACCCTCCGAATCAATCCGCCAAGCTCGATTCCCTCGGAGTGTCGCACCAGAAGGTACACAACCACACAGGACGGGAGAAAGTCATAAGCAAGCAGGCCTCCGTCGATCAGACACTTCACCACGTGTGATCCCGCAAGCCCGAAGAGTAAAAGTGCCGCCACCTGGCGCCACCCCGACCAACTTCTGACTATCCGTGGAGCCAGAGCGAGAAGGGCGGTCAGACAAACGCCCGCCAATGCAAGTACCAGAATCGATACCCCCGGATAGAGATACATCGCAAACGGCTTGCCGGCGTCCGCATGACGTGCAACTTCCCCCAATCCCACCGCTGATAGCAGATGGAATAAGCCAGCCTTGGTTACATGAAGGTGCGCAAATTGGTTGATGCTCGTGAAACCGTCACTGAAGAAGTAAGCATACTTCCCAACGGGAAGATGCAACGTGTATGCCAGCCACAGAAACGTCCCCATCCCCACGCCGCATGCCAGAGCCGAACATAGAATCGCCGCAGATTTCCAACGCCTCGCCCAACGCTCGCTCCCCGAAACCGGACGGTATAACGTCCCTAAAGCTGAGAGAATAATGAACAGCAGGAGGAAGTTCGTCTTGAAGAGACTCACTCCGTGCATGAGTGGCCGGAGTACCAGCGTCAGCCAGATGGAACAGGTTGTCCCGCTATTTACAACTACGAGAAGCAGGAGTACCGATAGCAGAGTCGCATAGAGTATTCGGCGCTCCGCCAATGTCATTGCATCCTGCATTACTGTTTCTGTGACCACCCGGTCGAAGTGTGTGAAGTTCTCTTCGTACATTATCGGACGATTCACACACCAGCTTAGCAAGCAGCATCAATTTTGCACCGGATCGAGCGACCTTTCCTCAGGTGTCATGCCGCACACGACAAGCGCGCCACACCCCGTGCCGCCTCCCCTAGAAACAGGATGTAGCATATCGCCTTTCCCGAATTATTCCTGCGCGAGTGGATTTCGAATGGTCTGACGGACGGCGTAGATTCTGACAAGTGTGATGCAATAGGCAGTTCCCCGAGCTGTCAACCGTAGGCGATCAATCTGGCCGGCTCAAACCAGTCCGATCAGAACCAGCGCAACCAAAGTCACACTCCCCACAATCAACCAGAGCGTCACCCCCTGCAACAGCGGCCGTATCCCCACTTTCCTGAGCACTTCCCTGCTCAGCCCCGCCCCGATCAGGAACAGCGTCGCCACCAGACATTGCTTGGCAATTCCCGCAAGACTTCCCCAATAACCGTTGTACTCCGGCAAGAGCGTACGAATTGTAGCCGCCGCAAGAAATCCCAGTATGAACAGCGGTACTTTGACTTTCTGCTCCGACTTCATCAACCATGCCGTCCCCATCACCACCGGCGTGATCCAGATCGTGCGCGTTAGCTTCACGGTCGTTCCCACCGCTAGTGCCTGCGCGCCATAGGCCGCCGATGCTCCCACCACACTGCTCGTATCATGAATCGCCAACCCCGCCCATGTCCCGAACATCTCCTGGCTGAGATGCAGCATATGCCCAATCGGCGGGAAGAGAACCAACCCCACCGCATTCAACGTGAAAACGGTTGCCAGGGCTATGGCCGTCTCTTCATCTTTGGCTTTCAATACCGGCGCCATCGCCGCTATCGCACTCCCCCCGCAGATGGCCGTGCCGAACGATATCAGTGTCGATGTATTTCTCTCTGTCCTGAACAACCTCCCCAGAGCGTACCCAATCGCCAGCGTCACACTTATCCCGACCAGCGTGTAAACGATTGATTGCTTCCCGGTATGTATCACTTCTCCCAACCCCAATCCGAATCCCAGCCCCACCACCGACAACTGAAGCAGAATCTTACTGATGCGGGATGATTCCTTTGGCCAGGGATTACCAAGGATGAGACTGAGAAGCACACCTGATACCAGCGCTGTCGCCGTCCGTATAAAGGGAGTGCAACAAGCGATAAACCCAACGACAAAGAAGAATACACGCACTCTCGCGAAAATCATCATGCCTCTCAGCTGCAACTATGAAGCATGAAGATACTGTCTTGGCTGCGAAAACAAAAACGACTAATGCCGCCGGGCTCCGACCACTCCCCTACTGATCCTTCACGCACCGCACTGAGAATCCGTAGAGCTTGGGCCGGATGATGTGGTAAATCCCCCCCGCATAACAGCTCAACCACCGTGACCAGGCATAGCTGAACGCCGACTCTGTCGATGACCAGTAGTATGCACTTACCGTCATATCGAGACAGGATCCGGTACCGTATCGATACCCCCCCGGCAGACCGTTAAAGCCGCTTGCGTTGGTGGCCCCGACATTTCCATCAAACCAGTGCGCATATCCCGCTTCTTTCATCTTTCCGCCGGCAACCGTGCTGTCACCGAGGTACACAACCAGCGCCTGCCACTCAGAATCAGAGGGGACATGCCAGCCCGATGGGGCAATGGCGCGACTATCCGCCACCGCATACCAGTTATAGAGTCGGCCGTAGGTAGGAACCAGGGTCGTATCATTGTGGTAATCACAGTATGCCCCCGACATTAAGTTGGGCCAGACCGTACTGTCGGTAACATTGGGAATCGAATCCCCATTGCGGTAATGCGTTACTCTCAGATTCGATGCCATCCAGACCTGTGACCCGATCGTCACCGTCTGATACACATTGCCGTCAATATCCGTCACCGTGTTGGTCGGGCAATTCGGCGGAATGTACTGGCCGGTCGTGAGATAGTTGACCAGCGATGACAGGTCCGCCAGATCGATAATGCCGACACCATTCACGTTGGCAGCCTCGGGACAGGGGAGAACAAAACCGCCCCCCTGCAAGTAGTTCACCAGCGAACTCAAATCGACCAGATCGATAATCCCGATTCCATCGACATTCCCCCGCCTCCCCACACAACAGCCATCGGCTTGAAGCGTGGTTGCGTCCGAGAAGCGCACCGCGTCAGAGTAACCGGGAATCGGAACGAGAGCAATTGCGCCGGCAAGCAGCGATACTGCTACGATTGTGGAAAACGTTTTGCCCATCATCGGACCTCTGTCAAATCACGCAAGGAGCGCTATCGATGCCCTTCACTGATCCTTCACACACCGCACCGCCATGCCCATGACCTTAACATCGTAGTAGAGATAGATTGCGGCGCTGTAGTTACTCAGCCCTCTCCCCCAGCTCTTCTCTTCGTCAAATTCGGTCGATGTCCAGTAGTTGGCGTCGTAACCAATATTGCCGAAATTTCCGCCGGCATACCGCGTCCCCTCGGGTAACGCCGTGAAACCGCTTGAATTGGAAGCCCCCAAATTGGGAATGAGCCAGTGGGTGTACCCCGACTCCTTCAGCTTTCCACCGGACACGGTATTGCCGCCCAAA
Organism: Candidatus Zixiibacteriota bacterium; assembly: GCA_049290195.1. GTDB lineage: Bacteria > Zixibacteria > MSB-5A5 > GN15 > FEB-12 > FEB-12. Next base: position 12,737 of record JBATNE010000106.1, on the reverse strand, counting down.
ACAGTCATCATCGCCAGCCACTCAGAGTCGCTCGCCACATGCCAGCCATCGGGAGCAATATTCCGCGCATCAGTCACCGCGTACCAGTTGTACAGCCTCCCATATTCGGCGACATAGTCACTATCATTGTCATAATTGCAATAGGCACCGCTGGTGAGCCCCACCCATGTCGGCGCATCGGTCACATTGGGAATGGAATCCCCGTTGCGATACCGCCTCACTCGCAGATTCTCCGCCATCCAAATCTGGGACCCAATCTTGACCGTCTTATATACGTAGCCGTCGATATCGGTCACTGTGCCCGGAGAACAGTCGGGAGGTATATAGACACCGGTCGTGAGATAGTTGACCAGCGATGACAGGTCCGCTAGATCGATGATGCCGACACCATTCACATTGGCCGCATCCAGACAGGGAGGGAAAAAACCGCCCCCCTGCAAGTAGTTCACCAACGAACTCAAATCAACCAGATCGATTATCCCGGTCCCATCAACATTCCCCCGCCTCCCTTGACAGCAGTCGCCGGCAGCCAAGGTCATGCCGCCCCAGCGATTGAGTCCCTCTGATGTACTGCCCGAGGGAATGAGCGCAACTGCTCCGAGAAGCAGCATTACAATTATGAGAGTCGAACTTGCTCTTGCGTTCATCATGCCTCCGCTAATCCTTTACGCACCGGATCGAGAAGCCGTTCTGCTTGACGAACCCGCCTCGATTAATCTGCGCGTACCCAAGGCCCAGCTCCCGCCCATAGGCGCTGCCTGGGTCAAACTGATCAAACCCGGTATTCCCCCAGAAATATGCATAGACATGAAGACTGCCGTTGAAATCACCATCGTATCCGCGAAACCCGGCTGGCAAGGCGGTAAATCCACTGCTGTTGGTCGCTCCAGTATTCGGGTTGGGCCAATGGGCAAAACCGCTCTCCTTCAGCTTCCCCCCTTCTGTACTCCCTCTCCAGTTTTGGGCGTCGGCTTCTGATTGACTCATTCCCAGATACATCTCCAGCACCATGTATTCCGAGTCACTTGGAACATGCCAGCCGACCGGCGCAATGTTCCGAATATCGGTCGCCGCAAACCAGTTGTACAATCGGCCATAAGTCGCAACGTTTGCGGAATCGTTGCCGTAGTCGCAGTAGGCACCCGTTCCGAGTCCGGCCCAGACCCCGGCCGAACTGACATTGGAAATCGAATCCCCATTGCGGTAATGCGTTACTTTCAGATTCGATCCCATCCAAACCTGCGTCCCAATCGTCACCGTCTGATACACATTGCCGTCTATATCCGTCACCGCGTTAGTCGGGCAATCCGGCGGAATGTACTGGCCGGTCGTGAGATAGTTGACCAGCGATGACAGGTCCGCTAGATCGATGATGCCGACACCATTCACATTGGCCGCATCCAGACAGGGAGGTAAAAAACCGCCCCCCTGCAAGTAGTTCACCAACGAACTCAAATCAACCAGATCGATTATCCCGGTCCCATCAACATTCCCCCGCCTCCCCACACAACAGCCATCGGCCGCTTGCGCACTCCAGCCACTCTTTGGACCGGAATCGGCGGCCCCTCCACTGGTAGTTATGGAGAAAAGCGTTAAGACCGTCAGGGCGAGTATGATTTTTCGATGAGCAGTCAATTTCATTCGGCCTCCCGAATCAATAGCAGAAACCGGCACAGATAACGTAGAGTACAAAATACACGATTACCGTGAAAAATCAATGGGAATCCCTCCGGCTCGCCGTGCCGCCGATTTCTTCTCCCTTGACCGTCGGGCTGAGCGGAGCCGAAGCCCGGGCAAAGTGCACAGGCGACCCGCTTTCACCCCTGCCCCTCTGCAGTCGAACCCGGATTCAGAATTTCCCTCTCCTTGACGATAATCAATACTAGGCAACTTTCCCGGTGGACAATCTCCACATTTTTCTGAAAGGACGCAGCATATGTTTGACCGCGAACGAGCAATTCGGCCCGCTCTGGCCGGCATAGTAGTTCTCTGCTTTCTCCTCCCCTTTGTCGAAATCACCTGCGGCGGCCAGAAAATTGCCGCGATCAGCGGTATCGATATGGCGCTGGGGAAAGAAATAAAACCCCCCGATATGTCCAGCATGATGGGGATGGGGATGAAACAGACCAATGACCCCCGCTATGAATCCGAATTCGCCAGGCCGTACGAAGACACAACTGCACATGATTCTGCGAACATCAGCTTTGGTACCACCTCCCAGGACGGCGACCCGTTTTCATCGTCCGGAGCCGGAGGAAAAGGAAAAGTCAAATCCGAGCCAACCGCCGCGGCTGCTTTCGTCCTGAGCGCCCTGGCCCTTGTCACCGCTCTCGGCGCCAGCCGCAAACTGATGATCGGGTCGGCCGTTTGTGCCGGCTTGGCCGCGGTGGCACTCTTTGTCATGAAAACAAGATTCAGCGGCGATATCCCGCCTGAAGTTGCCACGGTCATTGGCATCGAATGGACGTTCGCCTTCTGGGCGGCCCTGGTAGGTTCAGCCGCTTTGGCCATCTTCACATTCAGAGTGCTTTCGGAGACCTCTACTCCGGTCAATAGACCCCGGATGGTCATCCAATCCTATTCCGACAAGCCCCCGACCTCGTCCGTCCCTCAGTGATGTTTAAAGCGTCGGAGCGCTGAATCAGAGAAGACCAAGAGCGGCCCCGGGCCGCTCTTTCTGTTTGTGCACGTATCCCCGAGAGGGTCCGACCAAGTGGAGCCGCAACGGTACTTCCCGCCATTTTTCCCGTCCGAGACAGGTTACCCCGCTTCAAGGAGTATTGACAAAAAACATCCACTTTATATAATTATACCGGTGGTGGTTGACCGGAGGGAATGATCATTCCCTTGGCCCGGGACCGCCCCCAGTGAGACGCCAGTATGGGACATCTTGCCCAACCTGCTACGCACATGACTACGGAATGGCTGCCCTGTCGGCGGCCGAGGAGGAATCATGAATCGACCGCTCAATCTTCTTACGCTCGTTTTCTTCGTCGCCATCGCGACTGCAATCGCAGCTGGTGAAATCCCCGGATTGCAGAATCCCCCCGGCCCGCTCGATCAATTCAAACAGCGGTACGGATTCGAACCTGCAATCTCGACTGCATCCCAGTCCCCGGCGGCGCCGAATCCGGACGACATCTACTGGGACGTCACCATCTCGCCAACGCTCCAGGGAGTCGATGGCACTATTACCTGCGCAGTCGAATTCAACGGCATGCTCGTAGTAGCGGGGGATTTTTCCGTCGCCGGCAATGTCTTCGCTAACAATATCGCTGCCTGGAACGGTACCAGCTGGTCGGCTCTGGGGGATGGTTTCAATCACGGTGTCACAGCGCTGGCGGTCTACGGCAACACGTTGGTGGCGTCGGGCAATTTCACCGGATCTGGAAACAGCTCCCTAAACCACATTGCGTCATGGAATGGATCAAACTGGTCGTCGCTGGGAAGTGGCCTGGCCAGTTCGGCAACGGCCCTTATCGAATACCATGGAAGGCTCATTGTGAGCGGAGACTTTGCTGGAAATTCCATCGGAGAAGTCGAAGCCTGGAACGGAACTTCCTGGTCCTCCCTTGGCTCCGGTCGGTGGACAGCCCAGTTTGATGATGCCGTGGTTCGTACCATGGCTGTATATGGCGGAAAACTGTATGTCGGCGGGACTTTCGATACCGCTGACAGTCACCCCGCTAACAACATTGCAGTCTGGAACGATACGGTCTGGACGACACTTGGCGCCGGATTCGACGGTCAGGTCACTTCCCTCACAGTGTACAACTCCACTCTGGTCGCCGTCGGTGCATTCGAAACAGCCAATGGCGTACCCGCTATGAGTGTCGCCGGCTACAATGGCAGTACCTGGTCCCCGTTTGGAAGTGGTTTGAATTCATTCCCGATTCTTGTCGCATCATTCGATGGCTCTCTCATTGCCTTTGGCTACTACATCGGAGTGCAAAAGTGGAACGGGACTTCCTGGATTACCATCGCGCCGTCAACTGGTACCTCCATTTCCACTGTGTGCGTCTACAACAACCAGTTGATTGGCGGAGTCACCGCCGGATTCAGTCGCCTCGTCCAATGGAACGGAACCGGCTGGGAACCACTGGGTTCAGGTACGTCCGGGGGATCAGCCTTCATCACCAGCTATGCCCTCTACAACGATAAGCTGATTGCCGCCGGATTCTTCACCTATGTCGGCGGGATTAGTGCCAATTTCGTCGCGCAGTGGGACGGACACGCATGGTCTTCTCTCGGCTCCGGTATGAACAACATCGTTTATGCGCTGGCAGTCTATGACAACAAACTGGTCGCTTCAGGAAGATTCGATACTGCCGGAGGAATCCCCGCCAGGTACGTCGCCGCATGGGACGGGAATTCATGGTCCCCACTGGGCAACGGAATGTCGGATAGCAACGAACTCTTGCCCGCTGGATACGCCCTCCAGATGTTCGGTGACAACCTGATTATGGGGGGTGATGCCGACTTCGATAACACCACTGACTCAAACATGGTCTTCTCCTGGAACGGCTCGAACTGGACCTCCCTCGGACACTTCACGCCAGTGTATTACGATAGCTATGCACGAATCGATGCGATGACCGTGTATAACGGCAAGCTAATCGCGGGAGGCTACTTCGCGAAGGCTGGCGGTGCGACGGCTGTAAATGTGGCTGCCTGGGACGGTTCGCAATGGTCTGCAGTTGGAGCCGGAAACCCCGGCGAAGTTCATGCGCTGACCAACTATGACGGTCAACTTGTTGCCGCCGGTACTGGAAGTATCCGGCGATGGAACGGCTCGAACTGGGCCACCATCGGAATCGTAACTTTCGGCAGTGGAACTGGATGGCCCCTCTCCCTCACCGTCTACAATAATCTTCTCATTGCCGGCGGCGCATTCGATTTCACCAATGGCATCGGTACTAACGGCATCTGCGCTTGGAACGGTAGCATCTGGACCCCTCTGGGCTCCGGTGTAGGCGGGAAGTACGCACAAGTAAACGCACTCGCTGAATACCAAAGTGCCCTGGTTGCGGGAGGTACTTTTTCTGTGGCGGGCAACAAGGTCGCATGTCTCACCGCTACCTGGCTGAAATCCCCAACCGACGTCAACGATGGGGGGCATAACTTACTCCCCGGTTCATTTGCCCTGGAACAAAACTACCCGAACCCGTTCAACCCGTCCACCCAGATTCAGTTTACCCTTCCTGCCCGCTCCCACGTAAGCATCGAAATCTTCAACCTGCTCGGACAATCTGTCCGCCTATTAGTCGATGATACCAGATCGGCCGGAACCTATTCAACTGGCTGGGATGGGAAAGACGATACCGGCAAGTCCCTCGCCACCGGTGTCTACCTCTACCGACTGCAAACAGGAGATTTCACCGAGACTCGCAAAATGATCCTGCTGAAATAAGTGCGCGCTGACAAACAGCTTTGATCACAAACGCAAAGAGCGGCTCTCGCCGCTCTTTGTGATTATCTGCTTAACTCTTCAGCCGCGACTATTCGGTCAGGTTCATCCTGAATACGATCGACTTCCGCTTGTACGGCAACGGTCCGATCTCAGCGATATCCACCTGGTGAAACCCCATACTGTGATAAAGACGATTCGCCGCCTCCAGATTGTTGCTGGTCGCAAGTATCAGCGTGTCGGCTCCCAGTGAGCGCACTTTCTTGATCGCCGCCTCGGTGAGAAGGCGACCAATCCCCTGTCCGCGATACTCCTTCCGCACCCCCATCTTGGCCAGCTCGTACTTCTTCTCAGCATGCCGCAGGAGCGCACATGTCCCCACCACCTCGTCGCCGTTCAGCGCAAAGAACACATATCCGCCGTGTGCGATTATCTGCCCCTGCGGATCGTCCAGCACAATTTCATCATACGGCTCAACTTCGAAATACTCCTCAAGCCATTCCCGGTTGATCTCCCTGAATTGCCGGGCGTACTTCGACTTGAATTCGACGATTCTGATTTCGCTGTGAGCAGCTGGATTGGCTGACATGATAGGCACTACCTTCGAAGTTACTATGATATCAATCATATATCGATCGACCCACGCGGTCCAGTGGAAACTTCTTGCCTGACTGCCAGTCGACATACCACTGCTCGGCCTTCACGCCCCTTCCCCTCACGGACAATTCGGCGGCGTATACCCGCCACCGGTCAGATAGTTGGCCAACGACGAGAGATCCGAAAGATCGGTAATCCCTACACCATTCACATTGGCCGCCTCCGGACAAGGGGGAATGAATGCGCCCCCTTGCAGGTAGTTCACCAGCGAACTCAAATCGACCAGATCGATAATGCCGGACCCATTAATATTCCCTCGCCTCCCGGTACAGCAGCTGACATCCTTCACGCACCGCACTGAGAAACCGTCCCTCTCGCTGAGATAGCTTCGGGCGATCGTGGCGTGATTGTAACTCACGTACCGACACCAGGCGCTGTCGGTGCCGTTCTTTGTCGATGTCCAGAAGTTGCCGACATTGTGAAAGAAGAAGTCCGTCCCGCGATCGAAACTGCGGAACCCGCCCGGTAACGCCGCGAAACCGCTCGTGTTGGTGCCGCCGGTATTGGGGCTGGTCCAGTGCGATGTGCCGTTCTCCTTCAGCTTCCCCCCTTCGGTATTGCCGCGATACCCTGCCGAATCGGCCTGGAGCTGACTCATCCCCAGAGTCATCTCCATTTGCTTCCACTCAGCATCGGTGGGTACATGCCAGCCGACCGGCGCAATCCCGCGACTGTCCGTCACGGCATACTCATTGTAGAGCCGGCCATAAGTCGCAACATTGTTGACGTCGTTATCATACTCGCAGTAGGCTCCGGTGGTAAGTCCAGTCCAGGTCGCTGCCGCAGTCACCCGGGGAATCGAATCCCCATTTCGGTAATGGGTGACTTTTAGATTCGATGCCATCCATACCTGCGTGCCTATCGTCACCGTCTGGTACACGTTGCCGTCAATATCGGTCACCGTGCCCGCCGTTACATCGCTTGTCAGAAGAAAACAAGACAGAACGTACAAGAGGAGAAAGAGAGTGTGCGATTTCATCCGACCTCCCGGGAAGTGAGTAGAATGTAGTACTAACTGATAGTACTATAATCTACTCGTTTACCCACGTTCGGTCAATGGGAAATGCAGCCTTTGACGGGCCTTTCCGATTCTCGTGAGAAAGCTGACTCACCTGGGGCTTGTACGATGGTTCAATACAAACAGAAGAGCGGCACACCGCCGCTCCTCCTGCGACAGACCATTACCTCACTACGTCGAAATGCCCCATCATGCCCGCGGCATGATGCTCAAGGATATGGCAGTGGTACATCCATTTTCCGGGACGGTCATCAGGCATCCATGCGATGCGTGTTGTGCTCTTCGGCGGCAAGTTGACCACATCCTCCCATGATAGCCATGGTTGCGGATGACCATTGACGGCCAGTACCTGAAAGAAAAATCCGTGCAAATGAAATGGGTGGTCCATGAATGTCGAGTTGACAATGTCCCAAATCTGCAGTTCGCCGACTTTCACTGGCGAGTCGTGATGATGGGTCTCACCATTAATGACAAAATCATACCCGTGTTTGAGATTGTAACTGACCCCAAAATCAACTGTCCGCGTCGGCACAGCCGAGGCTTCCGCCAGTGGTACGATTGTCCGTAAGTGCTGCGGGACCACCGCTGTCGATGGCTTCTTCGGTCCCACCCGCAAGGTCGCAAAACGCTCAGTCTTCCGACGCTTGATCGTAGCGCGCGAATAAGCCAGTGACTCAATCGCGAGTTCCTCCCCCTCTTCAAACGGACCCACGGCAATCTCCACCCGATCCGCGGGCGGTAGGAGAACTTCTGTGACCTGAAGCGGGGCTTCAAGAAGTCCGCCGTCGGTGCCAATAATCTGGAACGGCGCTCCGCCGATAGACAAACGAACATACCGTGCGCTCGATGCGTTTACAACCCTCCACCGTTCGATCTGCCCGCCGGCCATCTCAAGAAGCGGCTCCTGTTTTCCATTGACCATTCGCACGTCACCTTCACGCCCATCATGCCCTTGCACAATTCCCCCAAACTTCGCGACCTTGCCGTGCCGATCGAGTTTGAGATCGTCGAAAACAAGTAACTGTTCGCCGTCGAGGACAGGCTCCCCTTCAGCATGGACAATGATTGGACCATAAAGTCCCAGCTCCATCTGCACCGTTTCATTGGCGTGCGAGTGATACCAAAACGTACCCGCATCGATAAGCTTGAATCGATACGTAAACGTCTCCCCCGGCTCTACTGGGCGCTGCACAATGTCAGTCCCATCCATTGGGGCAGGTAAGCGCAGTCCGTGCCAGTGAACCGAAGTCGCCTCACGAAGGTGATTGGTGAAGCGCACTTCAAGAACATCACCGACTCTCCCTTCGATCGTCGGACCCGGGACCTGACCGTTAAACGTCCACGCTCCAAACGATGATCCTGGAGCGATCGTCCAATCGGCCTCACGTGCTTCGAGGTTGAGGTCAATTACAGCCCTGCCCGCATCAGGTTGTGCGCTCATATAGGCGCGATTGTGGGCGCTGGCCGCGTCAGGAGGGGGCATGTGCGCCCCTCCGTGGTGCGAGTGGCCATGCTCCCCGTGATGTTCGTGGTGTTCGTGGTGTTCGGACATAGGATCTCCCATGTATTGGTTCAAAACTCTCTTGCTCGTATATGTGCTTGCACAGCCACCCGGTCACTCATCCGCGAATCTTTCCGCTCTTGAGCTGCCAGGCAAAGTACGCCCCCAGAGCGACATCAAAAGTGGCACACCATTGGGGCCACCACGTTGGCATACCTGGATTGGAAATGAACATGCCGTGGACGAGATCAAATACTCCGTGCCCCGCCAGTGCAATCGCCACGATCCAGAGCGATGTCCTGAAGCCGGTAACCGCGGCGGCTAGAAAGGCCAGGCCAACTAGTGACTCGGTGAGGATGGTTCCTGAAGATCCCCCCATGATCGCAAAGAGCACATAGTAGGAACCAACCACTATGGTGACGACAGGATAGAAGGATCGGTCACGATCCCAGCCGCACATAGTCGCCAACAATGCAACCGCGCCTGCAAGTACTACTCCGACAACAATTGGCACCATGTATTCCTCTGATCTGAATTATTCACACGTGCTATCAAGTGATAGCTCTGTTTCAATTATTGACTTGCACCGGCACCGCCATCGAACCTGCACTCGCCTTCACTGCTTGTCTGACTCTGGTACCGCTATCCCATGAACCTGGTTGACCAGTTCCTTTATCGCATCTATCACGACATCAGGTTGGTCCAACATGACGTAATGTCCGCTCCTCGTGGCGAGCACCTGCTTACTTCGAGTAGACAGCCTCAGCAAGTCCTCCTGCAGTTCCCCCCACATGGTGAGAAACGCCGTGGCCAACGCCTCGGACGGATACTCGTCTCTCCTGCCTGCGCTCGCGCCGGTAATGACGATCAACGGGATATCACCAAATGAGTTGACCTGTGCAGCCTCGTCCGCCAGCGAACGCACACTTCTGAACTCTTCCAGCGTCGCCGGCAGAGACATCGACAAGTAGGCGTTCACAACCAGATTGAGGGAATCGGTCGCGGGAACTCCAGGATAACCCGATGGCATAGACAATCGAACTACCCCCACTTCGCTTGCCAGTCGAATAACCCAGGCCGAAGGAACGCTCGTTATGAGCTCGGGAGGCATCCGCTTCCATTGATCCGGGTGGGAAGCATCGACAAATACGATCCCCGCAACTTCCGATGCATGTTTGGCCACAAATGACCTTAAAACATATCCGGCCAGTGAGTGACCAACCAGTATGTATGGGCTATGGCTGTTAGCCTTCTTTAAGAGTTCATACAGCTCATCGGCCATCGCTTCGCACGTCTTAGGACCGCTGCCGCGCTCGCTCCACATGATCCCGGCCCGATCGTAGGCGACGGTCGAGGTGAATTCAGACACATGTTTCTGCACCTCTTTCCACACCATCGAACCGCCTTGGTCGAGGCCGGACTCAAAGACCACTGTCGGCTTACCGTTCCCTTGCGTCCTAATGTTCAGGGAATGGTCCCCTACAAGGACCGATTGTCCTTGGGCGGGATATGACGAGTGCGCAATTGTGCGAGCGATCTGTTCATACACAGACCCCGCCACCAGGAGCAAAACAACAAGCCCCAGGACTCCAAGACAAACTGCTTTAACCCATTTCATGATATGCATGCCCTATGGCGTGGATTAAGCCCGAGTTTGGACCGGTGCGGCTCGCTCTATTGTCTCGATGTCACCGAAGCCTGTGGCGATACGAATTGCCGACGACAAATGTGATGATGATGTAGGTGATCCAAAAGGCGAGTTCATTAACAGTCCCTCAGTTCCATAGCAAGTTCAAGACCGGTTCCGAAGCAATTCCAATGTATGAGTAGGTGCCGAGGTCAAGAGGATCGTGCAACCAGCTCCTGAGATAGAACAGGGCTACGACCATTTTTGCGGGGTTGTAAGATCAAAGCAATCTGGCGTAATTTCCCGGCCTCAGGGTGGGGCTACTGATGCCATCCTACCCGACAGGGGATAATAGACCGATTCAGTCCATTTGTCAATATCGTTTTGTTCCCTCGCGCGGGTGAACCGGCGGTGTGCCCCACCGCTTTAAGGTTGCTTGGTGATTTGCCAAAAAACCGGTACCCCATCCGAAGGGTGGGCCTCCCAATTCGTCCCCCTTCTCATGACAAAATCTGTACCAAATCGCGCCAGAAGCTGAGCCCAGCGGTGTATATGGAGGACACTATGAACAAGGGAGACCTACATGATGTGGGCGGCAGACTTGTCCCCCGGCAAAGCTGGAATGACGTCTCCGTCTGTCCCTCTTCGGATCCAAGGCACGGGCACACCGGGAGGTGTACCGCGCACAAGAATCAAGAGTCATAACGAAAGGAGGATAGGACGATTACACTTCAAATACGGCAGTTTTCTCATCGTGAATGCGCAGGGCGTACTAGTCCAGATAATATCTGGATATCTGAAACGAACCCAATTGAAATCGGTGCAACCTATTGAACTGACTTAAGAAAAGGGAAAGTGAACCCAAACAAAACGAACCCAATCGAACCCAGTTGGATCATGAAGAACCGTCAGCCAGAGACGGCTGACGGCACAGATCAAACTGTGATCAGAGGTGCCGCACCCGAACGGTGCGTTTATCTAGAACGAACCCAGTTGCTTGGACTATGAACAATGGCAAAGGGATAGGAGTAGCACACCCGAAGGGTGTGACCGTGCATCTCAAAACCCACCCTGCAGGTGGCCTACTCAAAAATCGTCGGTTCGAGCGGAGATCAAACCGTGACCAGAGGTGCCGCACCCGAAGGGTGAGTCCAACTAAGACGAAACCATTTCTGAATGGGAGGTAGGAACTTAGTCTAGGAAGTCTGTCACCGGACTACAGCACTCCCCTCATTGTAAATGTGCAGGGCATACTGGCTGACTAGTCAGCGGAGAGGCAGGGATTCGAACCCTGGATAGGGGTTACCTATACACGCTTTCCAGGCGTGCGCCTTCAACCACTCGGCCACCTCTCCGTTTGAACGCGGATATGTATCTTCCTGTTACGCCGTATCCGCCTTGTCGTTATCGACTTGACTAAGCCGATCCAAACCGGGCAGAACCGGAACAGGACAGGCGGCTAAGATACCAAGAAACAGCCAAAAGGCAAGGGGGAGAGTTGGATTACTGTGTAGGGCTCGGACTGCCCGGTCAGCCCAAAATGGCAGCCGGGCGCGGGATGGGTTACTTCTGGCCGACATCCCCAAAATAGAGGAACCGGTCAAGCATCTTGACATACTCAGACCAGCCCGGCGACGCCTGTCTGGTCCTGATCCGGTCGATCGCCCCCATCTTGCTGTCGATCTCGTCGCAGTAATAGAGCACAAACGCCTCCGGCATCATTGGGACCACCGGCGATGCATACGCCAGCTCCCCCTGATGCGAAAGGATCATGTGCCGAAGCTTGGTCAAGAGCTTCTCCGGAAAGCCGTCAATTGTCTGCGCCCGCTGATAGATCCAGGCGTCGCAGAGACAGATATGGTTGATCAGGCGCCCTTCATCGGTATAGTCGAGCACCATATCCGATGTATATGTCTTGATCTTGCCGGCATCATGAAACAGACCGCCGAAAATGAGATAGTCCTTGTTGAGAAAATCGTAGCCTGCTGCCACTCGAAGTGCCAGCTCGCCGACATTGGCCGAATGCTCCGAAAGGCCGCCAATATAGGCGTGGTGCCAGAGCTTGCCGGCGGCCGCCTTGAGGAACTCATCGACAAACTCAGGGTCATCGTAGAAGGACTGCACGAGCTGACGGATATAAGTGTTCTCGATCTTGTCCGCAAGACCGGTCAGCCGTGCCAGTCGTTGCTCACGAGACTGCGGTGAATGCGCCAGGATCTCTTCGAGATCGTACTCGTCTTCGGTCGCCAGACGAATCTTGTTGATCGTGACCTCGAGCTTGCCGTTGTACTCGGTCACCTGGCCCCGGACTTTGACCACCATGCCTTCGGTGAGGTCCTCGAAACAGAACCGATCCGGTTCCCACATCTTGGCGTCGATCCGCCCGGAGTTGTCACCGAGTTCGGTCAAAAGGTACTTGCCGCGGGTGAACTCCCGAAGCTCCTTCCGGCGGACAATGAAATATCCTTCGATCCGGTCTTCGACCACGAATTCTTTGATCTTCTTGGCAGGCATAGTCCAAATATAC
>JBATNE010000105.1:0-6693 GCA_049290195.1 Candidatus Zixiibacteriota bacterium | reverse complement strand
GTGTTGGGGGATGCAGCCCGCTATGTTTCCGTAACCGGTGATCTTCCCGAGCGGTTGAATAAAGGCGCACGAGACTCCATCCTAATTGCTCTTACCAGCCCGAATATCGTTTATCCCACAGCCGGTAAAGAAGAAGTCCTGAAGGCAATCGTCTGGCTGCTCGTGACGGTGGGCGAAAAGGGGTCGGTTGTGGGGACCGAAGTGGTAGATTGCACGACGCCGGGGTTTGGGTTTGAGGAGGCTGCCCAGGAAGCGATGAAAGATATGGTGTTCATGCCGCTCTGGGAGGGTCCGGACCCGGTTCGGTATCTGGGATATTTTCCTATTCCCTTTGTCAATCCGGGGCCGCAGACATCGCGCCCAAGAAGAAGAGCTGATATAAGAGGGGTTGGCCTGGACGCCCCGGTAGTGACACCACTCACACCCCCGGAAATCGAATATCCGCCGAAAGCGTTGGAAATGCTGGTAGAGGGGAAGGTCACGTTGCGACTGCTCATAAACGAGCAGGGGAAGGTGGCGGGAACCTGGGTCGAGCAAGAGCGGCCGTCAAATCAGGGATTTGGAGAAGTTGTCAAGAAAGGAATGAAGGAGGCAGCCTTTCCAATCAAGAGAGTCAACGGCCAAGCCGTTCAGTATTCCGCCTATACGACGACCGACTTTACTCTTCCTGCGGGGAGACTTGCCGCGGCGGGACTGCCGTTGCAATCTGACGAGAAGTCCTTCGATATTCCACCGCATGAATTGATGGCAGAAGATTACAAGTCACTCGCGACGAGAGGTCGACTTGTGGGACTGGGGACAATTCCGACTTCGGTGCTGATCGATTCACGAGGGCGCGTTATCACGGTACGCCTCGGCGGGACGTCGAACTCCGCCGTTCTGGACAGCATTGCGGTTGCGTGGATCAAAGGGAAATTGTACCGCCCGGCGACCAAGGCGGGAACACAGGTTGCGGCCTGGGTTACTTATGCGCTGGAGTATAGCGACAACTTGCTACATTTGAAGAGCATCGGTTCTGAGTCCCATGAGGAAGGCGGCCCGGCGGATTCCGACAGGCTCGTTCTGCGGGACAACAAACCCAGTCATGATGAACATCCTGATGTATTACCGCGGTTCATTCACTTTGAGAAAGCGAAGTATCCCTATCCCGTATGGGATCCCAAAGTGGTGGGTGAAGTTCGATTAGCCGGTATGGTAAACGCGCAGGCGAAACTGAGTGAAGTGGAAGTTGCAGTTTCCAGCGGATTCCCTCTACTGGACAGTGCGGCGTTGGTGGCTGCCTGGAAACATGAATTCATAGCCGGAACGACCGGCGGAAAAGCGGTCAGCGCATGGATTTCATGGACGGTCGACTTTGCTCCCGGTTCACGCTCAATACTCGGACCATCGGAAAAGGGCGGAACCATTGCTGGCCCAAAAATCACCGGGACGTCCGGCGGCGAAGTGCAGCAGGTCTCAGGACTTCAGAACTTCACGGGAACAGTAAAGATGCGCCTCCTCATAAATGCGAAGGGGGCAATCGAAAAGCTGGAGATCACGCGGAGTAGCGGACATGCGGAATTGGATTCAGCCGCCGTAAAGAAAGCCCGCGCCCACACCTTTGTCCCGGCGATGCAGGACGGGAAGCCGATGTCGTTCTGGACAAACTATTCTGTGGAATTTTCGGATAAGAAATGAGCACTCTGTCAGCTCTTGGCAGTCAAAGGCTCGGCGATCTGACCTCAGGAACATGGGGGCAGGACATATCCGCCGCCGGTCAAGTAACTGACCAGGGCGCTTAAGTCGGCCAAGTCAACGGTTCCCAGGCCATTCACATTCGCTTCATCAGTACAGATAATTCCAGAAGAACTTCCTCCTGTGAGGAATGCAACCAGGAGGGAGAGGTCGGCCAGATCCACGGTCTCTCCGACTGATCCATTTACATTTCCATGCAAGCCGACACAGCAGCTTCCCGTTCCAAGCGTCACGGACCCACTCACGGTGTCCGGGATGGTGGAATAGCACTGTGACGTGATCAACGGCGTGTAGGTGCTTCCAGTCGTATACGGGGTGAAGGAGATTTTGTTAGTGGGGCCGGACGCACCCATCGGGACTGTAAAGTGAAGTCTGAGCACTGGGCCGGAGCCGGCGGGAAGGTCGGGCTGTGAGACAGTCGCCATTTTGAATGCACCCTGATAACCTAAGGGATTAATGGCCACCAGGGCCTGGTCCAGAAAATACGAGGTGCGAAGACCGGTTGTCGTGGCTGAGTCGAAATTCAGATTGTAGCTACCGGCCCAGGAAAACGGAATGATGATCTGATTCAGGGGAACGTCGTTGTTGATTGACACGTCCACAGAGACTTTGGTTCCCGGCAGCGCAAACGAAGCCTGCCCTTTAATTGTGTCGCGGATGAGCGCGGTATTTGTCTGCAGGACGAAACACCGGCCATCGAGATTGGAAGCGTATATCTTGCCGCTTCGGGTGTACGGGAAGACTCCCCAGGCACCATTGAAGTTGGGGGATTCGCCAGTGGTGTAGGTGTCGTAGCGTGCCAGTTCCACCGGATTGGATGGGTCTGCCATGTCGACGACCGAGACGCCTGATTCATAGTGCGACAGAAAGGCTTTGCCGGACTGCATGTGCACGTTGTGGGCCAGATGGCTCGGGCCGAGATACTGTCCTACCAACTGAATGTTGGCGAGGTTTTGGACATTCCAGAACTTGACCGTCTTGTTGGCGGTTTCTTCAGTCGTGCCAACGTACTTCCCGTCAAGAGTGGGCCAGACGTTGTGGACGAATCCGGAGCTTGGGATGTGCACACGCGCGAGAAGGGTCGGACTGGTCTTATTGGCACAATTCCAGACGGAGAAACTACCCTGAGTCCCCTCGGCGGCCCACACGGTATCATTGCGGGCGGTCATATCGTGGAGATAGACGGTGTTGACAAAGCCAACTTCGACCGGGCTAACAGGGTTGGCCAGGCTGACAATACGAAAGCCGCTATAATTGGATTTGACGAGATAGGCATATCCTTTGGCGGTATCGATACTCATGCAATGACAGGTGACGTCGGAGGCTGTGGAGAAGGAGCCGACATAGTGGACGGAGTCGGGGAGATATTGCATATCGATAATCATCATCCCCTGATTGGTTCCGGAGCATTCAGAGGCGACATAGCAATAATGCTGATAGGTTTTCATTTCCCTCCAGCGAATGGAACCGCATCCGGCGGTTGGCCCCGGGACAATGTCCACGGTCTGAAGAGTTGCGGCATTAATAAACGCCACACCACCGTTAACCCCCATGATGGCGTACTCTTTGCCATCGGGAGCTTCCCATCCCCAGCATTCAGTGCCTCCGAAAGCAGAGTCCGGCCTGGTTGACCCGACCAGGCACATGAAAAACGTGCTGTCGCCGGCCATGGCGGCCATGGTCGAATGGCTCCCGGCGGTCTGGTCAGACTGGAGAGGGGTAAGGTTGTCGGCGGCGTTAGCAGGTACATAGTCTATTGGGACGGCGCCGACCATCGTGTAACCGGCGATCAGCCATACGACTGCTGTCAACAGGGTGAATCGTCTCATCTATGCAACTGCCTTTCGTGGGTTCGGTGACACCCCGGTCTCGGCTGCCGTATTTCAGGCAGGAAAGCGGGGCAGGGTTACCGGAAAGATACGTCCGGCGTCATTTCTGTCAATGAGAATCGAGCTTTTGGGTCGATCATCTCTATTATAGCGCAGCCGCCGCAGGCGGGGCGGGTCAGTCGAAGGTCTTGGAACTGGAGGGAACTTACATTAGATTGCCGCACACAGTATGGCACACAAAGATCAGACACATTTCCGATGGAGCCTCTTTGCGGAGTTTCCGCCGGTGCTAGTCGTATTGGCGGCGGTCCTGTTGGTTGCGACCAGTTTGTCACAGGCCGGGCAGAGCCGGGAAGTGGCGCCGTTTCCGGTTGAATTCAGGGGGGAAATGTCGCAGCTGCCGTTCTGGGGTGGGATCAACAGTCCGAAACCGACCCTCATTGATCTGGATCGGGATGGTCTGGTTGACCTGGTGTATGGTGATTTGAGTGGAAAACTGGCGTATTTTCGAAATGTCGGGACGTTCAGCGAACCGGCCTGGCAGGCGGTAACACAGCGGGTCGGCGGGATCGATATTGGAACGTGGCACACATTTGCGGACATTGACGGTGACTCGTTGCCCGACCTGTTCTGCGATGCCCACAACGGGCAAGTTGCATACTATCAGAACCGCTCGACTCCGGGTCGACTCGCCTTCAAGCTGAAGGATACGGCTTTTGGCGCGTTCCAGACGGGGCAAAACAACACGCCCACGTTCTGTGATATCGACGGGGATGGAGACCTGGACTACTTCTTTGGGGCATCGAGCGGATTTCTGGATTTCTATCGGAATGTAGGGACAGTGAGTTCGCCCAGCTTCGTATTCATCACCGATGTCTACGACAGTGTGCTGGCGTTTCCCAGGCCGGCAAAGGTGTCCGCCAATCCACTGCATGGATTCTCCACGCTGACGTTTGCGGATATTGACAACGACGGGGATTCCGATCTGTTCTACGGCGATATATTCAACGATAACATCTACTACTTCAAGAACCTCGGAACCGCATCGCATTCCAACCTCACCTATCAGACTCAAACCTATCTTTCGGAAGCGACGCTCGGATTCAATCATGCGACGCTGGCTGATTTGACGGGAGACGGATTGGTCGACATGGTTCTGGGGGTCGCAAACGCCGCCGATGTCAACAACCTCATGCTCTGGACGAATACCGGGACATTGAGCAATCCGGTTTTTACGCCGAGCGACAGCAGCATGATTCATTGCATTGACTTTGGGAGCAGCACAGTACCGGCGTTTGGGGACCTGGATGGGGATGGGGATCAGGATCTGCTGGTTGGGGCGGAAGATGGGTACGTACATTATTTCAAGAACATCGGGACGCCCGGTTCACCGAGCCTTGTGCTGGAGAGTGATTCTCTGTTGGGAATCTCGGCACTTCTCAACTCAGCGCCATCGCTGGTCGACTGGGACAGCGACGGGGACCTGGACATGCTTCTGGGAACCACCAATGGAAAAGTCGAGTACTGGCGAAATGACGGATCCGCTACTCAATTCTTGCCGACCAAGGCTTCAGCACAACTGGCCGGGATCAAAGTTGATCAGTTGGCTACGCCATATCCGGCCGACTTGAATGATGACGGTCTTGTCGATCTGGTGGTCGGGGAGTGGGATTTTAACGGCCATGCCAATGTCCTGCTCTACCGGAATACCGGAACGATATCGGCTCCCAACCTGGTGCTGCAGACTTTGACACTATTGAAAAGTGAGCAGCGGGCATTTACGCTCCCATACGTAGTAGATTGGGATGGAGATGGGCGGAAAGACATTGTGCTCGGGACTGATTCATCTGGTCTGGTGTTGTATCGGAACCTGGCGGCGCCGGGGGCGTTCCCGGACTCGAATTCGCTGGTGCTGCAGGATGAAGTAATGCCGGGAACTGATGACGGCAAGCGGTTGGCCATGACCGGTGTGGATATTGACAACGATGGGGACCGGGATTACCTGATCGGGGAAGAGGAAGGGGGGCTCAATTTTTATCGCACAACTGGTTCCTGTTGTGTCGGTGCCAGGGGGAATGTGAATGGTGTCGGAGGAGAACTTCTTGATCTTGCCGATGTCACCGCGCTGGTGAATTACCTGCTCGGCAGTGACACACTGGCGCTAACGTGCCGGGCCGAGGCGAATGCGGACGGAAGTCTTGACGGGGCCGTAGGATTGGTCGATTTGGCCTACCTGATAGCGTATCTGGAAAATCAGATTCCAGCGCTGCCAACTTGTTTCTGAAAAATACTGCTTACCAACGCAAGAACTAATGACTGTGGACGGGGTGGTAGTGGACCATATACGAGTTCTTGCCCACCGACAGCGAATCAATCTTTTCGTAATTTGCCGTGTTGATGATATAGACCATCCCTGTTGCCCCGGGGGCGTTGGCGCAGGCGACATAGGCACGAGTATTATCATCAGAGAGACTAACCCCGAACGCCAGGCCGGTTGAGAATGGAATTTCCGCCAGTATCTGCTTGGTGATCGGGTTGACTGCCACAACAGTATTTCCCCAATAGGTTGTAATCCAGAGAACCTGATTGTCGCCTGACAGTGCCATCAGGCACGGGCCTGCAGGCAACGATGGATTGTTGGTCGCTGTAACTGGCACCATGATGGAATCGACCACCGAATCCCGGGTGATGTCATAGACACGTACCTGGTGGCTGTTACTGTCCAGACATGCGACATAAGCAAGGGAATCAGTCGAAGTGATCGCTATGCCATAGGGGCCGTACTTCGGCTTTCCGGGGAGGGAAGGGTCGGCTTCGTTGAGCGAGACGCGGTCGACGGAGTCGTTGCTGACGTTGACAATTGTAATATCGTCGGTGAAGCGGTTGCAGGCTATCACTCTCGTGCCGTCGTGGGTGATCTTGATGTCGTGTGTGCCCCGGCCGGTCTGAAGGTTGACCGGCACGACGACCATTGTTCCGAGATTGTATTTGATGATTTTGCCGTCGGTGTTCTTATCGGTGAAGTCCGCAATATAGCCGTAGACACCGTTGAGGGTGACCGCGATTGCGGTTGGGAGCGTACCAGCAGCCAGAGTTGCTTTGGAGACAAAAGAATTTGGCGAGGAGGTGA
>JBATNE010000104.1:0-34263 GCA_049290195.1 Candidatus Zixiibacteriota bacterium | reverse complement strand
CATCTCTGGTCAGGTCAACCATGCGATCGACCTGATCGTGAATAGTGGAGCAATAGCGCTTGAGCTTTTCGTTTTCCTTTTCTCTCGCGTTGATGAGATCAACAGTGCCACGGATAACGGCCATGGGGTTCTTGAAGTCGTGGATGATTCCGGTTGCGAGCTTTCCGATGGCGGCGAGTCGTTCACTGGCCAGGGCGCCGGAGTGGGCCTCTTCAAGTTCCCGTCGACTCCGAATCAGTCGATTGCGCATCTTGTCAAATTCTCCCGCAAGATAACCGAGTTCATCGTTGTCAAGCGACTCGACGCGGGTATCGAGATTGCCGGCAGCGATAGCTTCAGCCGATTGTACGAGCGCCCCAATCTGGCGACCGATCTGCCGGGAAACGAACCAATAGATAACGCCGGTCGAGACGAGCCCGCCGATTACGGCAAGTAGAACGAGGTACATCGTGATTTCACGGCGGATAGGAGCGATGTGTTCATCGAGCGAAGCCACAAATGTAACGAGAGCCGGAGACTGACTGATTCGTAGCGAGGAAAAGATCAACGCGTCGCTGGCATCGGGAATTTCACCCATACGCGTCGCTTCGGAGGAGACTCGCGCAATCCGTTCGGGGCTGCTCATGATACTTTCGACCAATGGGGAACGGGTTGTACCAAGGACGTGTCCGTCATGTGATATGATTACATCAAAGCCGGTCAGCTTCTTGAGATCGTCCGGAAGCGTCGCCGACATGCGACTTCCTTCTGCAATTGTCCCGATGACATTGCCGGAGCTATTCGTTATGGGGCTGATGAGAAGCTCCAGCACCATGCTAGGGGCTTCAAGATACTGCACGGTGATGCCCGGATGATTCGTTCGCAAGAGCGCGCTTACCTGCTCTTGTGCCATTGCCCTGATTGAATCGGATGCATACACCAGATTTCCCTGGCGATCGGCAAGAGCCACAACGCCGGCACCGAGAACACGCTGATAGATGGGAAGTTCGGCGCTGATTGTCGCAGAATCTTCAGTCTCGACAGCCGCGATGAAGCGAGGGGAGTTGAGCACTGATTCCAGTTCAGTAGTTTTGGCGAGACGATGAACGGTCTCATATTGATCCATAACTACCTGAGCACGATCAAAGCGCTGGCGAAAAACTTCCTCGAGCCCACTCCGTACAACGCGAGACGTAATAATCTGGGTACTGATGATAAAGAGAATGATGACGGCAGCGGTAAAGACCAGGTACCGCTGTGTAATGGTGAGACCCAGTCTCATCGAATCTCCAGTTTGAGCGTCTCCGGCGTAACTGTAATAGGTTGGGTGATTTCGGGGAGATTCTCCTGCCAGATGTGCAGCGTGTAGCTGCCGGGTTTCACCGACGATATGGCAAATAGTCCTTTTTCATCGCTAACCGCAAAGTAGGGAGTCTCCAGCACATGGATGTAGGCGCGCATAGAGTAGTGGATTTCACAAAACACCTTAATGATGCCGGGCTTGTCCAGAACCACTTCCTGTGTCTTTCCTTTGGGATAGCGTCCCAGATCAAAGCGCTTGGTCTTGCTGTAGGAGAAGACGTTGTGAAAGAACGGATCATCATTTGGGAAAGAAACAGTCGTACCAACCGCAACCGCCAGTACGGAAGGGGAAAACATCATGTCCTTCTGCGCCATGGCTGGGGGCGTTTTCGGCGGCACAATCGGTGGGAGACTATCGCCGGTGAGATAGGCGACGGAATAGAGTCCCGGATTGCAGATGCAATTGGCGCCGTTGTCACGACGCGGAAGGGCATCTCGGCCAACATATCGATCGACAACCTTTGTCGGCTCGGCCTGAGCGGGCGGACGTTTTACTTCGCCAACAATGTCTCCGCTGCGTGCAGGGGACGCGAGTGAGAATATCGCAATCAGTACCCAAAAGTGTACAATTGGAATCGATGTTTTGATTGAGGACCTCATTACTCTACTATGTCGGGCAATTGACCGTATTATTTAGTTGTCACGGGGCAAGTATTTTCGGAACTTACGGCGGTCCATTAGCTTAAGTCAGGAAACATTCGGGCGATGAAATCGATTCTGCTTACCGGAGCGACCGGCGGATTAGGGCGCCAGCTCACCTACGAGATGACCCGGCAAGGGATTCGCCCCATTTGCCTGGTCCGGGAAGGGTCCAACACTGCCTACCTCGATTCCTTCGAATTGGAGAAGCGGATTGGCGATGTTCGGCGTCTGGACCAACTTGCCGCCGCTGTGGAAGGTATCGATGTTGTCATTCATTGTGTTGCCTGGGTGAACTTCCGGCAGGACAAGATGACGCAGTTCACAGGAACAAACGTTTTCGGGGCGCTCAATGTGTACAAGGCGGCGACAGCCGCCGGGGTGAAACGGTTTATTCAGGTGTCGTCGGTAGCAGCCATAGGAGCTGTTCCTCGAATACCAGAGAATTCAGCACATGCCGATGGACTAGATGAAGCGGCCGAATTCAACCTTGGGCACCTTCAGATTCCCTACATTCTCACAAAGCATGCGGCTGAGCAGGAACTTCTTGACCTGGCCAAACCGGGGCGGCCGGAATTGGTCATGGTTAACCCCTCGATTATGGTAGCACCATCGAAGACCGGCGACGATCGCGGAAAAGCGCTGAAACAGTACGGCAGGAAATTCATGCCATCGGTTCCGAACAAGGTCAATCTGGTGGACATACGAGACGTTGCGCCGGCGATTGTCGCGGCGATCGACAGGGGAAGAGAGAGAGAACGCTATATATTGGGTGGTGAGAATATTTCGGCCCGTGATCTATTGGATCGAATTTCCAATGTACTCGGAAAGTCCCCAACCAAAGTCCCGGTGCCTCGATGGTTTCTGGATTTGGCGGCGCAGGTATCTCTAAAGGTTCATCGATTCAAGGGGAATTCCAAGTTGTCCTTCTATCCCGATCTGGTGAAGTTCCTGGACTATGACTGGATATACTCATCGGAGAAGGCGAAACGAGAACTTGGATTTCGACCACGGCCGCTTGATGAAACGATCCGCGACTTGTTGACCAACAGCTTCGAAGGGACGTTTCTAAAGCCGGCAACAATCCCAAGAGAATCTCGTATCAAATGACATCATGCTGAAAGCCTCCAATCTTATCAAGCGGTACGGCGAATTGACTGCGGTCGACGGAGTGTCTCTTGATATTCCCCGCGGGGAGATATTCGGACTCTTGGGTCCGAACGGGGCAGGGAAGTCTACGACGATTAACATGATAGTCGGAATTCTCAATCCGGACTCCGGCGATATCGCGATCGATGGTACAGGCAATCCGGCTGATCCATCGGTGAGGATGAAGATAGGCAACGCTCCGCAGGCACTCGCCCTGTATGAAGATCTGAGTGCCGATGAGAATCTTGCGTTCTTCGGCAAACTGTTTGGTCTCCGCGGCAAGAAGCTGTGTGAGCGCGTAACATGGGCGCTGGACTTGGCGGTACTTTCCGATCGAAAGAACGAACCGGTGAAAAACTACTCCGGCGGCATGAAGCGAAGGCTCAATCTGGCCTGCGCCCTGATTCAAGACCCGCCGTTGGTGCTCCTCGATGAACCGACTGTCGGCGTTGACCCGCAGTCGCGCAACCTGATCTTTGAGAAGATCGAACAGCTGCGCAGTGATGGACGCACAATCGTCTACACCACCCACTACATGGAAGAGGCGCAGCGACTGTGCGATCGAGTAGCGATCATTGATCATGGCAAGATTCTGGATCTCGACACTGTCGACCGGCTCATCGCAAAACATGGTGGGAAGTCCGTGGTCAAGATCGAGTTTGATTCAGCAACGAAACTTCCGGCCGATCTTCCAGGCGATCTGGATGGTGATAGGCTTCGAATTGATACCGACCGACCGATGGAAGAGGTCGCAAACTTGAATGCTCGCGGACTGACTTTCAGGTCGCTGCATGTAGAGCGTCCCGATCTTGAAAGCGTATTTCTCAATTTGACCGGGCGGAGGTTGCGCGACTGATGGGTGCAATTGTCACACTGGCGCTCAAGGATCTTCGTTTGCTCTGGCGAAACAAATTCGGCCTGTTCTGGGTGATCGCCTTTCCGCTCATGATGGCGCTGTTCTTTGGCGCGATGTTCAAAGGAGACAGTTCCGACGCCGGTTCGCTCAAGATCGCGGTCGTTCGCAACGAAGCGCCAGCGGCGCAGTCATTTTTCACCGAACTTCAGAAGTCATCGGTGCTCAGTATTCGGACTATGTCCATGGACTCGGCTCGAGATCTGGTTTCGCGCGGTAAACTCACCGCCTATGTAAACTATTTTGCATCCGAGAGCAGTTCCAGTTGGTTCATGGCGCAGTCACGAGACTCAATCGAAGTAGGCATCGATCCGGCGCGCAAGGCGGAATCCGGGTATCTTGAAGGACTGATCAGTCAGGCATATTTCAAACGGTTACAATCGCAGATGATGGACCCCAAGGGGTGGCAGTCGCAAGTGAAGCAAGGTCTCTCTGATATCGACACTGCCAAGTGGCTTCGACCGGAACAACGCGGTCTGCTCAAGGGCGTTTTCAAGGAACTCGATACGTTTCTTACAACGGTTGATACAGGAACATCGGCTGGTACAGCTGATACGGCGGCAGCCAGAGAGCAGGGCGGACCATTCGGCAATATTAATCTCAAGTTTCACAAAGTCACGCGAAGCGATCACTTCCCCAAGACGAGTTGGGAGATAACGTTTCCGCAATCACTCTTGTGGGCGCTCTTAGGTTGCGCGGCGACCTTTGCGTTGTCGCTGGTTATTGAACGGACCCGCGGGACCTATTTTCGTTTGCGACTTGCCCCGATTACACGATTGCAGATTCTCGCAGGTAAGGGGCTGGCCTGCTTTGTCGCCTGTCTGGTGGTTTGTGCCGCGCTGATGGCGATTGGCGTGTTCCTATTCGACGTTCAAGTGACTTCATATCCGCTGTTGGCGCTGGCGATAGCGTGCGCATCTTTTTGTTTTGTCGGGATCATGATGTTGATCTCTGTTCTTGGCAAGACCGAGCAGACGGTCGGCGGGGCCGGCTGGGCGATTCTGCTAGTCCTTTCGATGATTGGTGGCGGAATGATTCCGCTTATGTTCATGCCATCGTGGGTGGCTATGATCAGCAATTTTTCGCCGATGAAGTGGTGCTCGGTCGCGTTCGAAGGAGCGATCTGGCGCGGGTTTGGCATGGCTGAGATGGCGCTGCCGCTGTCTATTCTGTTGGCGGTCGGGCTGGCCGGGATGATTGCCGGAACCATGGTTATGTCGAGGTACGACAAGTAGTTCCGAATCCCCGTTTCCGGGGCAACTTTTCCGTTCATTCTACGTTCAAGTCAGTGCGGGATTAGGAACCGCGGTTCCGATACAGTATATTGGAACTATGCTCTTTGACATCTGGATGGTAGAGCCGCATGCTCTGCCGTCAGAGACCAGTCTTCGGACATAATCCGGGGGTGACAGGTTTCGACGGGTTTAGCGGGGTGTTGCTGGCGTGCCGGGGTAGTCTGGGTCCTCGTTATCAAACTGGACAAACACACAAATGGCGAATCCAATTACGCCATGGCTGCCTAGTCTAACGACTAGCTGAACAGCCCGTCGCACTTGAGCTTTGCCTTCGGGCTTGAGCTGCGGCGTGGATACTGAAGGCTCGGTGATCGGACGCCGTTAACGATCGCCTAAATACAACGGCTGGTGTTTGGCGTGGCCTGTCTTTCGGCAGCGTCGAGCACGAGAAATAATAGAGAGACTACGCACGTAGAGGGTGATGTGACGTTATTCTCGGACGGGGGTTCGATTCCCCCCACCTCCACCAATATAACTCATTGTCATTCAATCAATTGCAATGGGACGGGGGTTCCGAACCCCCGTCCCTTGGCATTTCTAAGCGTATATCTGCCAATAACCCCGAATAACTGGCAACCAGAAACGTCACAATTTGGTCACAGTGAATTGGCGTCTCTCTCCCTCGGAACTAATATGATTAGGGACCTAACAATCTTCCATTGATGCCGGAATCCGAGTACGAGGGGCTTCGGAAGATGTTTAAAGTTCGAGGCTCGCCCGCTCAGCTATGGACTATCCTAATCCACTATTAATGTTGCGCCCCGATAGTCCCTCACGTAAATTCTGGAGTCAATTGACTATCAACAAGGGAATCGATAATACGCAAGACCTAGACTTTGGTGACTACAGTTGAACCAGGTCCTGAGGAGGAGTAGTGTTCACGACACTGATGCTTTCGATAGCCATGTTTGCTACGGCGCCGAATGCGGTTCCGAAAAATGCTGCGGATTCCGCGGCGCTTCAGGAGCAGATCAAGAAACTTGACCTTGCACATGCTGACGCGATTCTCAAAGGAGATTCAACAGCCCTGGACTCTCTCATGGATGACGACATTACAGTCAATCATCCAACGAACAGGATTGTGAAAGAGAAGAAAGAGCTGTTGGATCTCATCCGAAAGGGTGTCATTCGCTATACGTCCTTCAAGCGATTTCCGGAGACCTTTCTATACTTTAATGACATAGTCGTAGTTATGGGCAGCGAAACTGTTGTTCCAGCGAAAGGCGCGCCCAACGAAGGAGTTACACTTCAACGGCGGTACACGAATGTCTGGATGAAGCGGGATGGGACCTGGCGCCTAACGGTGCGCCACGCGAACAATGTGTGCAAAAACGATCAGGAAGGCCGATAACGCTCAGGGCTAACGCTTGTCGGTTCTGGGTAACATTCGATGGCAGTTCCTAGGGAGAGCGGCAACCTTCTTTGCATCAACCGACCGTTTACGAGTGCCCGACAGTGATCTGAGAGCTGAGAAAGAGAACCAGAGTGAGTCGATCAATCGGAAAACCAACGACTATAGAAATGCCATAGCCACAAGGCAAGCTGCGGACAACCCCAACAGGCAATGCATTCAATCATTCTGACAACGCACACTGATATGAGGTAGCAATGAGGAAATCGATTCTAATCGGCGGCTTCGTACTCATCGTGGTTCTTACCTCTATCCCGTTGACGGTCATTTCTGGCAGTGGCAATGATGTGCGGACTACCTTTACCAAGTTTGTTACTGCCCAGAACGATCACAATCTTGAAGCCGTCAAGTCTCTTCTCCTTGACTCACCCCAATTCCTCTGGATAACGCGAGGAACTGCCATCTGGGGTCGACAAGCCGCGCTAGATAGATTTTCCGTCCTCTTCAAAGGAACCTGGCACCTTTCTCCCGATACAGCCTTATTCCGAGAGATAGTTGTTGATAAGGATGTCACGCAGATCTGTGTACCAGTTACGTTCTCGATTGGTACCGCAAACGAGCAATCCCAAAATCTGACATTCATACTCAATCTGGTATTGGTCAGGCGAGAGGCGGGCTGGCAAATCAGCAGTATCCTGCCAATTCCCGTGCCGACAGCCGTCAAATAGTCTGTCTAGATCGGAAGTCGCGCTCCAAGACCGAGGAGGTACATCGTGATGTCCAATCGAGTCTTCTTCAGTCGACGGAATCACTGCGCCCCCAGATGATTTTGCCTGCACGAACAATGTTGCGCCGCAAAGCGAATCGAAGTTACGCCTTGCAAACCCGCGAATTGTAAATACAAACATACCACAAGTTACGAGGATGGTGAGATTACAATTCCGCGTCTTGTGATTAGTTCATGTGCTGAAATGAGAGCGGGTACCTGACCTTCATTTACTTCTGTTGAGGTACAACTCAATACACATGAACCCAGCGTAGGCGAGAAAGAATCAAATCAACACTTTATCTCTCACTCATAGCGCAAAGCGTCAATAATATTGAAGCGCGCAGCTCGCAATGCCGGATAGAACCCCGCTGCTGCACCAACTCCGACGCAAATCACGATACTGTTGCCAATCCACAGCCATGGAACAACCATAGTGCCTTCGATTAGCATCCGGTTGAGCAGCAGTCCACCCAGAATACCGAGACATCCGCCAGACACGCCCAGGACTACTGACTCGATGATAAACTGCAGAACGATCATGAGCCGAGAAGCACCTACTGCACGCCGAATACCAATTTCGCGAGTTCTCTCGGTCACCGACACGAGCATCACATTGGCGATACCGATTCCTCCAACCACCAATGAAACCAGCGCGATGATAATGATGAAATTGGCCAACTCAACATTGGTCTCCTGAATCGTGCTCAAGAAGAAGTCCTGGCGTCGGACACGAAAGTCATTCGGTTGATCCGCGCGGAGGCGATGGTTTTGTCGAAGCAATGACTCGATATCGTACAACGCCTCTTCATAGCAGTCCGCCGAGCGCATCTGCGCCATGACAGTATTCAAGTAATCAACACCCATCATTCGTTCTTGTGCGGTAGTGAGCGGCACAAATATCTGGTCATCGGGACTCGACCACGATTCTCCCTTTGCCGGAAGAATTCCGGTGACCGTGAAGCTGTTTGATTTCAGAAAGATAGTCTTGCCGATGGGAGATTCATTGCCGAACAAATCCTTGCGCACCGTCGCGCCAATCACACAGACCCGTGCACGATCGAGCAGTTCCTGAGGCGTAAACACTCGTCCTTCAGAAGGCTGAGCATTGTTAACCGGGAACCAAGCCGATGTGGTTCCGGTTACTCGCGTGCTGCGATTCTTGTCGCGGTACTCCGCGGATGCATTTCCCGAGAAAACCGGCACAGTCTCAGTGATGACTCCTGATGTAGCGGCAAGTTGTCGGGCATCATCCCAAGTCAGGCTCACGACGTCAACATCCACATGTACGCCTTGTCCATGGGCAAACTCGGGGCGTATGATGAGAATATTCGGTCCCATTGCC
The DNA here is from genome assembly GCA_049290195.1 of Candidatus Zixiibacteriota bacterium. GTDB lineage: Bacteria > Zixibacteria > MSB-5A5 > GN15 > FEB-12 > FEB-12. The sequence goes on along the minus strand of JBATNE010000104.1, from coordinate 25,464 downwards.
TCAAGGCGCTGAGCAATGCGCTGCTTCGTCATCTCGCCCAGTGTGACGACATATAATACCGCGCCGATCCCAACGGCAATCCCGATCAGGGTCAATGTCGACCGTAGAGGATTGGCTTTGATGCTGTGCAGACCTTCGGTGATATTTTCTAAGAGAATCATCGCTTGCCCCAGCTATTGCGAATTAGTGCCCACCGCCACCGCGTGATTGGCTGCTATTCGATGAGCCGAAACCACGCGAACTCCTGATTTCCTGCTGCATCCGGTCGTTCTCTTCTTTCAAACGAGAAACCATAGGAACACCAACTGTGTCGCGGTCGGTCAGTCCTGACAGGACAACCGCCTCCTGAGCATTCATAAGTCCGAGTTCAACGGCGCGAGGAGCAAAAGTGTCCCCCTCTTTTACCAAGACTTCTCGCGATGACACACCGGAATCGGCATTGTCCAATTCAAGCAAGGCGAGCATGGGAATCAACACGGCGTCTTCGGAGCGGGCCACGGTTACCTCGGCGTTGACATTCATACCGGATTTCAGTAAGCCGTCGATGTTCTCCACCTTGATGACGACGTCAAAAAGAGTAACATTCTGCAAAACGCGGGCCTCGGGAGCAACGCGTACTATGGTGCCAGTGAATGTATTTGACGGATAGGCGTCGGCGACGATTGTCGCGACTTGACCTACACCGATCTTTCCGACATCGATTTCGTCGATTCCGGCCTCCACATACACTTGGCGCATATCGGCGATATCGGCTATTTTAGTGCCTCCGCCGACGTTGCTGATGCCGGATGCAATAATCTGGCCGATTTCGACGTACTTCTGAAGTACGACGCCATCTATGGGTGCCGCCACTAACGTCTCAGCAAAACGGATTTTGGATCGCTCTAATGACGTTTGGGCGCGGACGAGTTTGCCTTTCGCCTGGGCCAAAGTCAGCGCAACTTGGTCGTACTCCTCCTGCGAGATGAGGTTCATCTCCAGCAACTGCCGTCGACGTTCTTCGGTATTCTGCGCCTGCTTGATTTCAGCCTGAGCGATCTCCAGATCGGCTTGTGCCTGATCAAGATCGGCTTTGACATCAGTTTGATCCAGGCGGCAGAACAACTGTCCTCGGACCACGATCTTTCCGGCCTCAACCGGTAACTCCTCTACGCGGCCGCTTGCCTTAGACTTAATTTCCACTCTATAAATGGGTTTCACGACGCCATCGGCGGAAACGACGCTGATTAACGTGCCCCTGCGAAGCGGAAAGGCCTTATAGCGGGGTTTCTCATCTGTTGTATTCGTATCTCCTCGTGTCCACATGAAACCAATACCAACGCAGACAATCGTCAGCGTCAGCAATACTGCGACTAACCAGGGACGTCGTTTCATAATGCGTTACTTTTCCTGAGATGTTAAGTTTTGGGGCAATGTCGTGGTCCTAGTGTTTGCCCCAATAGCGGCGCGCTCTTCGACGATCTGCTGCTGAAGGCGCTCAATCGGATAGAGCGAGACATTTTCGGCAGAGGAATTGTCCTCAAATGCAAACGGATCATCCAGATCGCGTATCAGCAGGAGCAAAAAGATCATCAGGAAAGAAATCACGCCGACAAAGAAGAGCGATTCCGTGAAGGGTTCGATTCTCGAGAGAATCAACCCAATACACAGCAGACCAGTGACCGAGCTGGCTATGAGGTAACCAGAGGATATGAAGCTGGTATCCCGGATCGTGTCAGTTCGAACGATCAATCTACGCAGGCCGGTTAGCTCCGATTTCAGGCGGACCACATGGTTAGCCGGAACGGTTGGTTCCAGATCACTTAGTAGAATATTGCAGCGGCGCGTGAGGTCCAGCAGCTCCCGAGTCCGAAGCCGGCGGTGAAACCAACTGCCAGTCTGCTCGACAAGATCAGCAATGGCATCCACACAGTTCTGATCTGCCCGACTACTTCTGGAAGAAGCAAGAAACTCGCATTCCTCATACAATACGGCTAGTGTGTTGGCCATTTCGCCGGGAATTCGCTCGGCCTCCTTGTAGTCGGTCAAGACGCCGGAGAGTAGAAAACTCATCAGAAAGACATTGCCGGCAATAATACCGGAAAACAGATTGTTGAGCGACAGCAGTTCAAGGCCGAGTGAGTGGACTGCCAATTTGGCCCCGACGACAATTGCCACAACAATCAAAGCCTGCAGGAAAAGCAACCAGTTCTTGCCACGAAGATAAATCATTGGCGTTGGTCCAGACATGTTCCGCGCGTATCACAAAATGTGATATGGGCTGGCTCCTGATGTATCTGCATGAAGCAGCGCGGAATGGTGGTGCAGACTATGGCTTCAAGTCGGTCGGCGATAGCGTGAGCGTCATTGAGCGGCAGGGAGCCATCGACAGAAATCTGTATGTCGATGAAGACATCGGCGCCCGAGGTACGAATGCGAACATTCCCTACTGACGATATCTCAGGAATCTGTGCAGCCGCACTTTGAACTATTGCTGCCATTCCTTGCGGCGCCCGGTCCAGAAGTACATCGATCGCTCGCTTGCCCAAGCGGTAACAAACGGTAATTACAATCACCGCTACAATGAGCGCCGCAATGGAATCTGCCGTAAACACACCAAAACCGGCACAGACGAGCCCCAGCAAGACTACCGTCGAACTCCAGATGTCCGTTGAGAAGTGGAGCGCATCGGCTTCAAGTGCCTGGCTGTTGTATTTCCTGGCTACTCTCATAAGGGCTCGGGATCGACTATAGTCTATTACAATCGAAGCGATGACGACCGCGTAGCTCCAGATGGTCACTTCGATATGGACGCGCCCAGTGAGGAGTCGGGAAACTGCTTCGTAGATTATCCAGGCACAGGTAGCGAGCAAGAGCATTGTTTCAACCAGCGCCGAGAGGTTCTCTATCTTTCCGTGCCCAAAATGGTGTTCCTGATCAGCCGGTTTATCGGAAACCCGCACAGATAAGTAAGTAATTCCCGCTGCAACCAAATCAAGCCCGGAATGCAGTGCCTCGGCCAGGATTCCCAGGCTACCGGTCAATAGACCAATGGTGGTCTTGCCACCGGTCAGGGCAATCGCAGCAAAGACCGAGAGTAGTGCCACCGACTTCTTCTCTGCTATGGCTGTCTGATTACTCAAAGGATCACCTGCAATTCACCGACAATGCGATCGCGGCTACTCAATAGACCTGCATGTAAATACCCGACCGGTCGTGCCGTCATCAAACGTCATGGTCTGCTCCATAATCGCCTTGATGCTATCCCGAGTTATTAGGTCGGGATCGTAAGTGATGACCGCCTTATGCTCTGAAGCAAAAGTTTCTATACTGATAACACCACTTGTTCTGTCGTACAGACTGGAAAAATATTCAGCCGTTCCTTTGCACTTCAGCCCATCGACAATGGCAGTGCAGGTCGTCCCGTCAATTCCCTGGACCCCAGTCAGAGTCGTGGGCTGAGTAAACGCAGTGCGAAGGCCGTATCCTCCGGCCAAGGCTATCGACACGAGTAAGGGAAGTATCCATGGGGAAAGGCGCATATTACCTCTACAGTTTAGCGCGAAGTTCAAGAACGCGCTGCTCCGGACAGTTGGTTAGACACTCCAGGCAGTTGGTGCAGTCACGATGTCGAACTACTGGAAGAGTGTGTACTTGAATATCGTGGGGACAAGCGCGCGAACAATTGCCGCACGCCGTACATGCCGAGACATTTCGTACGACCTTTACTAGTCCCAATCGTGCGAAGGGATCAAAGGTTGCTGTAAGGGGGCACAAGTACCGACAGAAGAACATTGGAATGGTCAGGGCGCCGGCAACCAGCAGAACCAGGACGCCGATTGAAATCGCCCCGGCCGTTCCGTGTCCAATACCCGAAAAGATCAGGTAAAAGGGATCATAACCGCGCAATACCAGTTCACCAGTCTTATAGGTGAAAAAGAGCACTAGGATGAGCACGATGTAGCGGACAAGCTTGGCCCATGTATTGGCTACTGATGGTATGACCGGCCGCTTCTTCCAGATAACCCCCCCCAGGCGGCCACCCAATTCACCAAGAAAACCGATAGGGCAGGCCCAACCGCAGAATGACTTCTTTGACACAATGGTTAGGGCAATGACAGCCAAGAACATTGACAGATTGAGAGGTCCGAGGGCGCATGAGAATTCCCCGGCTGTGAACAGTCCCCACAGGCTCTCCGGGCCGCCAAATGGACAGTAGGCTTCAAAAGAACGAGTTCCGTAGCCAAACGCCAACGCCGATACGGCGATGAGTATCAACGATAGAAGCAGATACCGGGCGAAGTGAAGTCTGCTTTGTGGTAAGATCACGATCACTCCTCTACAATTCGTCAGTCCATTACATATATACCAGATCATGTGCAAGCCGCAACCGCTGCTGAATCCGGATGACCATTTTTAAGCAAATTTTAGGAATGCTTTTAGAATGTCTTTAGACACACAAACGTTTACTAAGTGAAACGAAGACACATCCGAATGGAGATTCACATGATTGACCAGAGTCATTTGCATCCGATGATTGTTCATTTTCCGATCGCCCTGATCATCATCGGGTTTTTGTCCGATCTTGTTGGCGCCTTCACGAGGCGGCAGTTCTTCATAACTGCCGGTCTTTACCTGATCGCGCTGGGCAGTGTTGGCACGATCGCGGCTTACCTGTCGGGAAACCTGGCAGGCGATGGCGTCACCGAAGCAGGTGCACTGGGGACAGCTCTGGAGACTCACGAGGGTGCGGCGACGCTGGCACTGTGGACCATGATCGTGCTTGCAGCCGTGCGCGTCACCCTTGGACTAAGTAAGACGATGACGGGCTGGAGACAATGGGCTATGGTGGCACTATTGGCGCTCGGAGTCGGTACGATTGCGCGAACCGGTTACTACGGCGGGGAACTGGTCTACAAACATGCGGCCGGAGTTCAACTTACGTTTGGAATTGTTGATCCTGCCGGCACCGGCCAGTCCAATGAGAAAACAAAGTCGGCTCAACCACAAGACAATGACTGATACGGGCATAATGCCTGCAAAGTGAATAGATCCCTTAACTTTTTTTGAGAGGAAAGTCATAATGAAGACGACACTGATTCTAATGTCTGTCCTTATGCTGATGGCGGCAGTTGCCTTTGGCGAGGATAGTCCAGCTCGCACCAAGACGGTCGACGATTTGAAAGCGGCGTTTACGGGCGAGTCGACTGCCAGTGCCAAATATGCCGCCTATGCCAAGGAAGCTGCCAAGGAGGGTTTTGCAAAGGTAAGCAAGTTATTTGAAGCCGCTTCGAAGTCGGAGGCCTATCATGCGGCGAATCACAAGGCGGTTCTCGAGCAACTGGGCGCGGCAGTACCCGAAGTCACTCCCAAGTTTGACGTAAAGACGACGGTTGAGAACTTGCAGGACGCGATAGGCGGCGAATCGTACGAAGTCGCGACCATGTACCCGGAAATGCTGAAGAACGTGAATGCGTCAAAAGTGATCATTGCCGGCATTTCGTTCAACTACGCGTATGAGACTGAGAAGACGCACAAGATTCTATATACTAGGGCTCTCGAGGCCCTGAAAGCGGGGAACGAGAGTTCGTTATCTGGACAGTATGCGGTGTGCAGCACGTGCGGCAACACCTACGATGCAACCGTGCCCAACCGCTGCGGCTTGTGCATGACCAGCAAAGATCGGTTTGTCATGATTGCCTAGCATGGAACGTAACTACGTAGTCCCTCTGCGGATCGGTCGGTCTGCGTCAGACCCCCCTGGCCTGACCGGCCGACCGCACTTGACAAGAAAAACCGTTCGTCGATGCACCGATTCCGCCCTATATTCTGGTCCAAAGACTATGCGCATACTGATTGTAGAGGATGAACAGGGAATCGCCAACTTTCTTCAAGAAGGCCTGAAGGAAGAAGGGTATGCAGTGGATGTGACAGCCAACGGAAACGATGGGCTGCAGGCAATCCACGCCAACGACTATGACCTCTTGCTCATAGACTGGATGCTACCCGGGATAAGCGGCATCGATCTATGCCGCCACTTTCGCAAGCACGATACTACGACTCCAATCATTCTTCTTAGTGCCCGCGATTCCACCGACGATGTCGTGTTCGGACTGGATTCCGGTGTCAACGACTATGTGCGCAAGCCCTTTAGTTTCGACGAATTGTTGGCACGGGTCCGTGCTCAGTTGCGACACAGAGACCCGCAAAGTACAGTTATTACAATGGGCGATGTGCGCATGGACACCTCAGCGCGACAGGTGTTTCGATCCGAGCGCCTGATCGAGCTCACAGCGAAGGAATTTAGTCTTTTGCAGTTCCTTTTGCGCAATCGGGGCAAAGTCTGTTCGCGCACCCGCATAATTGAAAACGTCTGGGATATTCATTATGAGACGGATACTTCGGTGATCGACGTGTACATCAATTTCCTTCGCAAGAAACTCTGCGCGGCTGGTGAATCGGATATCATCGAGACGGTCCGCGGTGCCGGATACGTCATCCGGGAAGTATAGTTTTGCCCACTCTCAAGAATCGCATCGCGCTCGTCTACCTCGTGACCACTGGTGTGCTAGTGGGTGCGATGTACCTTATCATCTACCTGAGCACCGCGAGGATACTGTACTCTCACTATGATGAGGATTTACGGACTGAATTCGGCGAGGTGAGCACAAGCATGTCGATTCAGGACGGTCGCGTCTATGTGCTGGCCCAGCCTGAATGGACAGAGCGCGAACATGGCGAGGCGACTGTGTCACCAGTTTTCCTGCAGGCCACCGATACTACCGGCGCTGTGTTGCGCACTTCACCCAATCTTCGCGACACACGGCTTCACTTTGAAGGCGGAAGAACTGACACTTTTGTGGTGTCGCGACAGCTGGGATTAACCTGGATCCGACAGGTGCAGGGACCAATCATCAATCGTCAAGGCGAACTGGAAGGGTATCTGATGATTGGAATGGGGATTGCTGAGGCTAAACTCCTACTCGACTACCTGATGTGGATTATGTTGCTCTCATCCCCGGTTTTGGTGTTGGTTACAGTCATTATCAGCCGGTGGTTTGGAGCAAGCATTGTCCGCCCGATCTCGACTCTGATGGCGACTGCCGATCACATTTCCCGCGAAAATCTGGATGAGCGAGTCCCGTTGCCCAGGAGTCCAGACGAGCTGCGCCATTTGTCCATAACAGTTAACAACCTTCTTGACCGCCTGCAGGAACTGATTCTGCGCGAACAGACTTTCGCGTCGGACGCTGCCCACGAGCTGCGCACGCCGCTGGCTGTGATTAAGGGAACCCTGGAAGTTTTGATTCGGCAGCCGCGCGATCCCAAACACTACGAAGAGCGACTTAAGTACTGCATAGCGGAAATCAATCGCATGAGCGGACTGGTAGACCAGCTTCTCTTGATGGCGAAATACGAAAGTGGCAAAGAAAGACTTCGGTGCGTCGAAATCGACGTGGCCCAGTGCCTGGCTGGCGTACTGGAGCGGCTGGAAGTGTATTCCCGGTCCAAGCGCATAGCCTATCAACTTGCATTTGCGCAGGGCGCGGTGGTCAGTTCTGATCTAATTCTTCTTGCCACCGTCCTGGAAAATGTGATGTCAAATGCCATCAAGTACTCGTCGGAGAGTGCAGTGATTGCGATAAGTGTAAGTGAGCGTACCGAGGCGATTATCGTGTCGGTTCAGGATCATGGTCCCGGCATGACGAAGGAGCAGATTGCCAAGGTATTTGACCGGTTTTATCGGGTGGAAACTAACAGCGGGGTGCAGACTAAAGGATTTGGACTAGGACTCTCTCTAGTGCGTCGTTTGGCGGAACTGCTCGGAGTCGATGTGACGGTCAAGAGTGCTATTGGCGAAGGGACTATGTTTTGTCTATCCATTCCCAAGCGCAGAGCGGAATCGAAAACTACTCTGCTCTAGTCCCAGACCACGATCAATAAGGCGTTTCAATTTGGTTACGGCATATTGACATTTGTATGACTATGACTTGCGCTGAGAATCTACCGGTGATTTCCCTATACCGATAGCTGTCGCTTCTGTGTTGGGAAAGGGACGTTCCCGTGAGGGCATGGTGAGTTTGAGGGTGGCGCAATCTGCCAGTTCCAGGCGTCCGTGTACTACAAGTCTAAACTCTTTCACTCTTCGGAGGCCCTTTATCATGGATCCGACCTCGTGCCAGCAATTATCTTGGTTAAGCAACCCGCCCAATGGCATCTTTGTACGCCACAAGAGCTGGAGCCAAGTGGGTAACCTAATCGCATCAACGGGCAGGGTTCAATGAGCCATACCCAAGTGCTAGGTATCGTGGCAACAATGGAACTCATTGTATTACTATGGGTATCATTAATAGTGCAGATTCGGATTGACGACGGAAAGAATCCTGATTACTTTCGCAGTCTATATGATTTGGCGCAGACTTAAGAGACTTGTCTCGGCATTGGTTCTAACGACACTTATCCTGGCTGGCCCATGGCCTCACCATGATAGGGTGATATGCATTCAGTCCGACTCCCATGTTCGTGTTGAACGGGTGGGGGCTGACTGCTGTAGTCAGGAGCCGAATGAGATTGCCGAAGCTGGATTTGAGGCCAGCGCTTCCGATGAAGATTGCGGTCCGTGTCTTGATTTACAGTTTGCTAAAGAAGCCATGCGCACGCCTCAGTGCACATCGGCCGTTCAGACCATTCATTCAACGAATCTTCAGATCTTAGCTGGCAACTTGCCACCCTCTGTTGGGAGTGGTGGTCACGCCTTGCGACAAAAGATCCCACTATATCCATTAGCTGACCATTCGTTCTCAGTCATTCATTTCTCAACAGTCATTCGTTGCTGATTCTCCAGGCCATCACATCACCTTCCATTTCCTGAAACTGTCAGGAATACTGCCAGACAATTGGGCAGAGTGAATAATTCTACGGCTTGGAGAATGGTTAATGCAAGTACGAACATCGTTATATTTGGTTTTCATTGTTGTCTCGTCGATCGGTGTAGCCAAAGCTCAATCAGAGTCGAACAAGGTGACGATCCTCCCACCGATCTACTCTGAATTTGGAGTAGAGCCGGCACTTACCGCAGACGCTGACTCGATCCTCACCTTTACCGAAGCTCTTCAGCTAGTTGTGGCGCGCCATCCGCAGCTACGGATGGCGAGAGCGCAGATTGCCGCGGCCGAAGGGCGGTTGCAACAGAGTATTGTCCGTCCCAACCCAGAACTATCAACAGAAGTCGAAGATTTTGGGCGAAAATCTGAGAGCGGCCCGGCTCAAACGACGATTGGTGTCGAGCAATCTTTTGAGCTGTTTGGCAAGAGGGGTGCGCGCCGCGCTGTGGCCGAAGCGGAGCTCACAGCGGAGCAATTTGCCGCTCAGCAGTCGCTTCTAGAACTATATGGGACGGTCGCTGTGACCTTCGCAAAAGCACTCGGGGCCCAAGAAAATGCATCGCTTGCCCGCCACCGACTGGAGTTGGTGCGCAAGATTGAAGATGCTGTAAGCGTCAAGGTGGCCAGCGGGGGAGTTCCCAAAGCGGAACTATTCCGAGCGCAATCGGCCACGAAACTAGCCGAAATCGAGTTGGCGGCGGCTGAAGCCGCAGTCCTACAAGAGCGACTCGCACTGGCAACACTTTGGGGTTCTTCAGACTTTAATTTCCAAGTCGAAGGCGCACTCGACGAATGGTTAACCCTCCCGGCAGCCTCCGCGCAGGGTCTGTCGGTGGACGGAAATCCAGGATTGACCGGCCTTCAGGCGCAAGTCAAGGCTCGAGAGGCTGACATCCGATTAGCCCGATCAAATGGCAAGCCTGACGTAAGTCTGGGGGCTGGGTATCGACGCCTCCACGACGATGGCAGCCACGCGTTTCTAGTATGGGCGGCGGTACCGTTGCCGCTCTTCAACCGCAACCGGGGAGGCATAGCAGAAGCGACAGCTCGATTGGAACAGGCCCAATCCGAGGTTGCGTCGAATCGCCTGAGCTTGGAAGGGGAAGTCCGTCAGCTTCTTGCAGTAATCGAAACACAACGCAAGCAAATTAGTCTTCTCCGTGAGCAAGTCATTCCACCGGCTCAGCAAGCCATGGAAGAAATGGAAACAGCGTATCGAATGGGGTCGCAGCACCTTATCAACGTGCTCGACGCCCAGCGGACGCTTTCCGAACTCCAGGGGATGCTTGTGGAAGCGCTCATCGCAGGAGCGCAGGCTACCGCCAAAATAGAACAACTAACTGGTCACCGCTTAAGTCCGGTGAGGAGATAACACTTCATGCGAACGAATTTGCTCTTTCCAATATTTGGTATCGCTTTGGCCGCGGTCTTCTGGGGGTGCGGCAGCAGTAGCGAGAACAATTCACAGCCAAAAGGCAGTGCCGCCCAAACTGAGACAACTGTAGGCGCGGAACACGGCGGTCACGGCCATGAGGGTGAGGAAAATGTTGTCTCTCTTCCCGTGGATGTCGCACTGAAGATCGGCCTCTCGCTTGATACCGTGCGTCTTGGCCGCATCGAGCGGACAATCGAGCTGCCAGGAGAAGTAGTACCGGATGGTGATCATGTCGTACATATAGTGCCGCGATTCCCAGGAATTATTAAGAAGGCGCACAAAAACATTGGTGACTATGTGCAGGCCGGCGAGGTGCTCGCAACAATCGAGAGCAACGAGAGTCTGAGTCTTTACGAAGTCGTCGCGTACGGTTCAGGTAGAGTCATCGAAAAGCACGCAACTGTCGGTGAATTCGTTACCGAGGAGCGTGACCTATTCGTGATCGCTGACCTTTCCGATGTTTGGGTCAACATTGCGATCTACGGCAAAGATGCACCGGATATAGCTGTCGGGCAGGCTGTCCGCATCGAGGCCCTTGGAGGAAAAGCAAAGACAGGGGCGGTCGTAAATTACATCAGTCCCGTCTTCGATGAACGGACTCGAAGCCTCGTCGCACGCGCGGTCATACCGAACTCCGATAATCTCTGGAAGCCTGGCACCTTCATTAAGGCTTCGTTTGTGCTTACCGCGGCTGACAAGTCACTCATGGTGTGCAAAGAGGCGGTGCAGATTGTGGATGAAAAGCCATCTGTCTTCGTGAGTGAGGATGGCGACGAATTCCATCCAGTCCCTGTATCGACTGGCATCCAAGGAGTCAGTCACACGGAGATTCTTTCCGGCTTGACCGAAGGGGTCACTTACGTCTGCAAAGGGGCGTTTGAACTGAAGGCCCAACTCACCCTTAAATCGCTGGGCGGCGGCCACGCCGGTCACGGGCATTGAGGAAGGGCGGATAACATGATAGATAAACTGATAGAACTCGCGCTGAAACAGAGCATTTTGGTAATGGTAATGGTCGCGGCGATCGTTGGATTAGGCCTCTACCAGTACACCAAACTGCCGGTCGACGCATTTCCTGACATTTCGCCGGTTATGGTGTCGATCTTTGCCGAAGCGCACGGCATGGCACCCGAAGAAATCGAACGACTCATTACGTTTCCCATCGAATCAAAGATGAACGGTTTACCGGGCGTCATCAATATCAAGTCTACATCGGCATTTGGCATGGCCGTCATCTACGTCTATTTCAATGACCAAACGGAGATGTACTTTGCCAGGCAAATTGTCGGTGAGCGACTGGCCAGCGCAATGGCAGAACTGCCTGCCGGGCTCGAGCCGCCTACCCTGGGACCAATCTCGTCAGGGTTGGGGCAGATCTTCATCTACTATCTTACCGCCGACAGTACAACCGATCTAAAGGGTAAAGACAAGGGGACATTTCTGCGGGAGGTGAACGACTGGATAGTCAAGTATGGCCTCCAGACCGTCTCTGGTGTTACTGATATTCTCTCAGTCGGCGGTCACGTCCTGCAGTATCAGATTAGCATCAATCCCTATGCTCTCGGAAAGTACGGTATTGCGCTCGAGCAAGTGGTCGAGGCAATCGAGAAGAATAACAGAAATGCCGGCGGACAGTTTCTACTGCTCGGCTCTGAGGAGTATTTGGTTCGCGGCTTAGGCCTGGTTGGTAGCATTGATCATATCAAGAGCATTCCAATTAAGTCCGTCGATGGGGTACCGGTGAAGATTGGAGATATCGCCGACGTCGATTTTGGCAAAGAGATTCGGCGGGGAGTTGTTACGAAGGACGGTAAAGAGGAAGTGGTTTCGGGGATCGTTCTTCAACTCTACGGAGAGAACACCTCAGATGTGATCAAGCGCCTCTACACCAAGTTACCGACCGTTCAAGCTTCGCTGCCAGAGGGCGTCACTATCGTTCCCTATTACGAGCAGGCGAATTTGGTGGCCAAGGCGAATGAAACGGTCAGAGAGTCACTCTTGGCTGGAGCGTTCTTGATTACGCTGGTACTCTTGCTGTTCCTGGGAAACGTGCGCTCGGCCCTGATCGTCGTGATAACACTACCGCTATGCGCGTTAATCGCGTCACTCATGATGGGCGTTGAAAAAATGTCGGCTAACCTGATGTCCATGGGAGGTATCGCCATCGCCATTGGCATGCTGGCGGACGGTTCAATAGTGATGGTCGAAAATATACATCGGCACTTATCCGCCCAGAAGAATGGGGCACAAAGCAAGTTTGCCGTCATTTTGCAAGCGGCCCACGAAGTCGGCCGACCCATTGCCTTCTCAATTCTAATTATTGTGCTGGTATTCCTGCCTCTCTTTACGCTTCAGGGAGTGGAAGGGAAGATGTTCTCCCCAATGGCCTTCACCATCTGCTTTGCGCTTTTGGGCTCTATCCTTGCTGCTCTGGTGGTGGTGCCTGTGCTGAGCATGTACTTCCTGAAAGGGCATGAAGGCAAGGAGTTCATTGTTGTCCGGAAGCTTAAAGAGGTATACAAACCACTCTTAGAGTGGGTGCTTCGCCGTCGGATCATCGTGGTGAGTGTAGCAGTATTAGCACTCGCGGCGAGCCTGTTCTCGGTGCGGTTCCTGGGCACCGAATTCATTCCCACTTTGGAAGAAGGATCCATTCTCATCGGAGTCACTATGACTCCCTCGATCTCGCTTGAGAAGGCCACCGAAACCGTGATGAAGCTCGAGCAAGTGATAATGAAGTATCCTGAGGTCAAGGAGACTGTTTCGCGTACCGGTCGTCCGGAAGCAGGGAGTCATCCGCATCCGGTCAATTCGGCCGAAATTCATATAGAACTGAATGATCCGGCGACATGGCAGCGATTCAAGAACAAGAAGCAACTTGTCGAATCGATGAACAAGGATTTGGCGGCTTACCCTGGTGTCGCACTCAATTTCACCCAGCCGATTCAAAATGCCTTTGATGAACTCATCTCGGGAATTAAGGCGCAGCTGGCCATCAAGCTCTATGGCGACGATCTGGTCACGTTGCGCACAAAGGCGGGTGAAATCAAAGAGGCTATCGCCGATGTCCCGGGGCTGGTTGATCTAGCTATCGAGCAGAGTTTTGGACAGCCACAGGTCCAGATCATAGCTGATCGCGACGCCTGTGCCCGATACGGCGTCAACGTCTCAGAGCTCCTCGAGATTGTAGAACTTGCGATTGGCGGAGAGGTGATTGACCAAATCTATCTCAGCTCCAGAAGGTTCGGCATCCATGTCCGATATCAGGAGCAATATCGAAATAGTCCGGAGGCTATTGGCGGACTCTTGGTGCATACCGATGACGGCCGGGCTATCCCACTTGCGCAAGTTGCCGAGATTAAGAAAGTGATTGGGCCGATCCAAATCAACCGCGAGAACAACCAGCGCCGCTGGGTGCTTTCGGCAAACGTGCGTGGTCGCGACCTTGGCGGCGTGGTCACAGACATCCAGAAGCAGATCAAGGATAACGTCAATTTGCCGCCGGGATATCGAATAGAATACGGTGGCCAGTTTGAAAACCAGCAGCGTGCCATGAGCCGACTCGCCGTTATTGTGCCTCTCACGATTCTGCTCATCTTCTTCATGCTCTACCTGGCGTTCAACAAAGTCAGGATTGCGACGCTGATCATAACCAACGTCCCTTTTGCACTCATCGGCGGCATTTTCGGTTTGCTGATCACGGGGGAATATCTCTCCGTCCCTGCTACCGTCGGATTTATTGCCTTGTTCGGAGTGGCAGTCCAGAACGGCGTTGTCTTGGTATCGTTTATCGAGTATCTGCGCAAGGAAGGTATGGCCTTCAGTCAAGCTGTGGTTGAGGGAGCGGTAATGCGATTGCGGCCCGTGCTCATGACAGCGCTGGCGGCGGCGATGGGGCTAGTGCCACTACTATTCTCGACGGGAATTGGAGCTGATGTGCAGCGACCGTTGGCTGTTGTGGTGGTATTCGGGCTGATCAGTTCAACGCTACTCACGCTCTTTGTTATTCCGGCGCTCTACACATGGTTCGTTCCTAAGGCCCAGCAAAGCATCGTTGAAAGACCAGTAGAGTAACAAATGAGACAAATCAGTAAGAGAAGGAATGAGACATGAAGCAGATAGTCGGTTACGTGAAATCCCATAAGTTGCCAGCAGTTGCACTGGCTTTACAGAATATTACAGGGTTGACGGGTATGAGTTACTCATCGGTGCATGGATTCGGTCGAGGACGCGCTAAGGACGCCGAGCAGAAAGTTGTGCGAGACTTGGTCGATTTTGTGTCTATGGATCGTATCGAGGTCTTCTGCTCTAGCGAAATTGCCGAGAGTGTCATTGATGCCATTCTCAGGTCCGCGCACGAGGGTCTTCGTGGCGATGGCAAGATATACGTGCTGCAAGTCGAGCAAGCGATTCGTATCAGCTCTAGCGAGCGCGGAGACCTTGCTGTTTGATGGGAATCCAAACGGTGCGATTTACCTGCCTGCATTTGGATTAGCCAGTGAGATCAAACACAAATCGTTCAGAACAGCCTGCTGCCAATGTGTCGCAGCAGGCTGTTTCTGATTAAGCAATTGGTCTAGCTCTGAAGATTTCAGGGATAGTCGCGACGGCCGGCCAGTTGCTTTTTGTTCGTCGTTTACCTGGTCAGTATCAGAAGAACACTGCAATAACGAAATAGATCATACTACGGAACCAACTGCGAGTCCAAGTTACCACACAGCTTGTTGCTTTATCAGAGCTGCAATTGACGACAGGAGAATGGCAATTTGCAGGAGAATAGCGGCCATACTAAGCAGTTGGTAGTGACTCGGCGCCCAGTCACGTCGTGTTTCAAGCGATCAAGCGGTGCTGCCGATCACTTCCTTCTCGACAGCCTATCTGGTAATCTTGGAACGATACTCTTCAACCAGTTTCTGGTAGTCACCTGCCAGATCGGGCACGAGGAACAGCGTCTTCTCCCGTGATTCCAGTCCAATCTTCTCCAGTCCGAGTTCGTACAGGTAGCCTCTAATGCTTTTCGACTGATCGTACGACCCCTGATTGGAGGCCTGTGACTGCGCCAGAACGGACATGGAGGGATAGCTGTTCCCTCTGAAAGCGGAGAGTGTGGCGTGTACAGCGGGTTTTACTGTTGTGAGCGCGAGGTAGCTTAGCTACGGGTGTTCCCGTTTCTCGGCCTTCGATTCTTCGGTCTTCTGTGATTGTGAGTAGTCTCAGTGTGCCAAACAGGGAATTGCTATTTCCAAAGTTTTCGTTTCGTGCCAAGCACAGGCTCTCTTCGGAATATCAGGGTTCTGGCTGCATTACATATCGCGACCACCGCAGGATGTTTAATACGCCGCTCAACCGTAACCGCGTACAGGCGCTCCCGCAACTCCGGAACGGTACAAATCGCACGGACTTGGTATTGCCGCTCGATCTCTGGGCCAATGACCGACATGGCAGGAAAGATTCCGACGCCACGCATGCCGAATACTTTTAGTAGGGCACTGTCATCGAACTCCCCGACGATATTGGGACGGATGGTACGGGCATCAAACCACTGTTCCAGCGACCGACGCAGGGAAGTGTTTTCAGCGGGAAGCAGCATCGGTGCGCCATTCAACGAATCCGGAAACGTCCGTCGGAGGTCCGAAGCGAGGTCTCTGCGGCCGAAGAATGTAATGTCTGATTCCCCCAACAGATGATTGAAGGCGTGTACTTTCACATTGGGACTGGCGGGGGCATCCGTGAGTATTACGTCTAGTTCGTGTAGGGCGAGGTCCGCAAGAAGCCGTTCAGGTTTGTCCTCTCGACAGACCAGCCGCACCGGTCCGCCGAGTTGAAGGGCGGGGCTCAACACCCGCTCTGCCACCAATTTGGGAACCACGTCAGCAATCCCGACCGTCACTCTCATGGATCTGCCGGTCGGGCGATCTCTGAGGGTATCAAGCATCTCTCTACCGAGTCCAAAAATCTCTTCGGCATATCGATAGACAATTCGTCCTCGCTCGGTAAGGACCAGTTTTCGGCCACTCTTTTCAAAGAGTTGCTGGCCGAGAACCTCTTCCAACACATGGATTTGCTTGCTGACTGTGGATTGCGCCAGGCGCAATTCGCTACAGGCGCGCGCGAGGCTGCCCTCCCGCGCCACGAGCCAAAAGTACAGTAAGTGATGATAATTGACCCATTCCATGCCTACCTAGATACTTCGCTTAGAGCGAAGAGTCAACGATAAATTATCTATCAGTCTAAGTAATCGGAAGCACGTAGAATAGATACAACGACACCACAGCGGAGGTAGCAAATGAGAATTCATGTAGTAGGCAGGGCAGTCGAAATCGACGACAGTTTACACGGTTTTGTCGAACACCGAGTCCTCTTGGCGCTGGGGCGACTTTCTCCAGGCATTCACTGTGCCATTGTGCGCCTGTACGACATTAACGGTCCGCGCGGCGGCATGGACAAAAAGTGCCGAATCCAAGTACGCCTGCGCTCTCGTAATAGTCTGGTTGTTGAGCATACGGACAGCAATCTGTATGCAGCGATCAGCCGAGCTGCAGACAGGGCCGGGCGTGCTGTGGTCCACGCGAAAGAGCGCTCCAGCGGGCATCGGAGGGAGAGAGTTTCGGCAGATACTCACCGTCCCCCGGAACCAATTCAAGAGAATATAGAGGATCTTTTGGATGTAAGAAGGATGGAGATGTCAGGAAAGGAGTACTGTCAATGAAGTGTCCACGCTGTGAGTCCTCTGTGCTCGCCGAACAGAACCGAGGAGGAATTGCCGTTGATGCCTGCTCGCAATGCCGTGGCGCCTGGCTTGATCAGGGCGAGTTCGAAAGACTGATATCCAGGGTGCAGGCGATAGATGAGCAGGCTCAATACGATCGCCGAAATGGCTTCGACGATGACGACGATTACCGTCGGAAAGATGAATTCCGGAACCGCGATGGCCATGGCAGCGATGATCGCGAGCTCGACGCCCAAGGTCGGCCGCGCAAGCGACGCTGGTATGAGTCACTTACCGAAATGTTCGATTAGCCGAGGCGCACTTTGAAGGTCAGGGACTACCTTGGCCAAACGGTGTTTGGTTTCCTCGCAAGGCGCAGTCCCCGTCGGGCTGCGCCGGCCATATTTGGGTCCATTGATTGGCAAACAGACGGAACCTAAAGGCAAGTGATAACTGGCCAGCAGCGGCGCGCGCGGCCGTGGAGAAGTAAACTGTATGCATGCCTTACTACCTGTTCGAACTCCCAAAGACATTATCCCAGGGTACCGTGAGACCCCGATTGGGGATTTACTTGCCTACCACAATCTATGTGTCCCTTCGAAAAACCATGACCGTGCCCAATTGATAGTTGGAATGTGTATGGAACATAGGTATACGCTTTGTTTGCCCGAAAACTTTGCCTATATCCTTCGGACGGGCGGAGTGAATTTGAAGCGCATCGAATTCAAAGTGTCTTATGCAATTGCAGTTGGCGGCGTGCAGCATCTCTGTTTAGTTGGCCATGACAACTGCGGAATGGTTAATCTCTCCTGGCGCCGTGATCTGTTCGTACGAGGCTTAGTCAAGTTTGGCGGGTGGACCGCACAGGCTGCCGAAGAGCATTTCGACCAGCATGCCGCCGAGTTCGAGATCGGCGATGCACAGAGGTTTATCCTCGCCGAGGCAGAACGACTTCGTCTGCGATATCCGAGAATTAAGGTGGCTCCACTTTTCTATCAAGTCGATGAGGGGATGCTGTATCAGATTGTGGAAGAAGACGTCAAGACATCCAAGCGTCAATCGTCCAGGTCAGTGACGGCTCGATGAGCCTTGTCGCCGTAAAGTCCGATCCCCTCATCGTGTTCATCTCGTTTGTGTTCACCAACACGAGCTTCCGGGTACTTTGCTTTCTTTCGCTCGAAATGATCTGGAGATTCTGTTTTCTTAAGCGCATTCTTGGAGCTAGGTTCGATTATGGCTACCAACATTGATCTAAGTACTACACAAGGCTTGTCTGATGCCGAGGCACTCCAGCGCCTACAAGCCGAGGGTCACAACGAACTTCCCTCCAGTAAGAAGAGAAGCGTACTGGCTATCGCATGGGACGTGGTCCGAGAGCCAATGTTTCTCCTTCTTGTAGCGTGCGGCTCGCTTTATCTGTTCCTGGGTGACATACAGGAAGCAATCATGCTGCTCGGATTTGTGCTGGTGGTGATGGGTATTACTCTCTACCAGGAGCGTAAGACTGAACGGGCGCTGGAAGCGCTGCGGGATCTTACCAGTCCGCGTGCGTCGGTTATCCGGGGAGGAGAACAGAAACGTATTGCGGGGCGTGAGGTGGTCACTGGAGATGTTGTGATACTTCACGAAGGGGACCGCGTGCCTGCTGATGCCACCCTGATTTCGTGCATTAACCTTTCAACGGACGAATCATTGTTAACCGGCGAATCTGTGGCGGTCCGAAAGACCGTTTGGGATGGGCAGAGCGAACTTATTCGACCGGGCGGGGACGACCTCCCCTTCGTGTTCTTCGGTACGATGGTAGTGCAAGGCGAAGGTGTCGCCAGGGTGCACGCCACCGGAATCAGGACTGAGATTGGCAAGATCGGCAAAGCGCTTCAAGCGGTGGAGACGCAGAGCACACCTTTGCAGAAAGAGACCGGTCGTCTTGTAAGGAATCTGGCAATTGTAGGACTCTCGCTGTGTATTCTTGTCATAGTCGTTTACGGGTTGACTCGTCATGACTGGCTGAACGGGTCTCTAGCAGGTATTACACTGGCTATGGCCACCCTGCCTGAAGAATTCCCCGTGGTCTTGACCATCTTTCTTGCACTTGGAGCCTGGCGACTGTCTCAAAAGCAGGTACTTACGCGCCACGTTCCCGCGGTTGAAACTCTTGGCTCAGCCACCGTTCTTTGCGTTGATAAGACTGGTACGTTGACACAGAATAGAATGACGGTAAAGAGCATTGTTGTTGATGAAGAAGTATTTGATGCAGAAAGCCTTTCAGGCCGAGGATTGCCCGAGGCTTTTCATGAGATCGTCGAATACAGCATTCTTGCCAGCAAGCGGGATCCGTTCGACCCGATGGAGAAGGCATTCAAGCAACTGGGAGATGAGCATCTTGCCAATACCGAACACTTGCACGGCGACTGGCACTTGTTCCAAGAGTATCCGCTGTCCAAGGATCTACTCGCCTTGTCACACGTATGGCAATCGCCAGGGGGTACCGATTTTGTCATCGCGGCAAAGGGAGCTCCCGAAGCAATCTTCAACCTTTGTCACTTGGATAAAGGACAACTTGATAAACTAAACGAGTCCGTGGGTAAGCTAGCCGATCAGGGTCTTAGGGTGTTGGGGGTTGCTAGGGCGGGTTCTGGCAGCAAGTCGCTTCCCGAAGTCCAGCATGATTTCACGTTTACCTTCTTAGGATTAGTCGGATTGGCTGACCCGGTCAGGCCAACCGTAGCCGACGCCATTAAGGAATGTTACTCTGCCGGCATCAGAGTGATAATGATCACCGGGGATTATCCAGGGACTGCACAGAGCATCGCTCGGCAAATAAGCCTAAAGTCAGTAGACAAATTCATAACTGGCTCGGAACTGGGCGGGATATCCGACCAGGAACTGCAAGCCCGCATAAAGGATGTGGACATATTTGCCCGGGTGGTTCCTGAGCAGAAGTTGCGGATTGTAAATGCCCTTAAGGCCAACCGGGAAGTTGTTGCGATGACCGGCGACGGCGTCAATGACGCTCCGGCGCTAAAATCGGCGCATATCGGCATAGCCATGGGAGGACGGGGAACCGACGTCGCTAGAGAGTCATCGTCGCTTGTCCTTCTTGACGACGATTTCTCAGCTATCGTTGGCGCCGTGAGACTTGGCCGGCGAATCTTCGACAACATCAAGAAGGCCATGGCCTATATAGTTTCAGTTCACGTGCCAATCGCCGGCATGTCGTTCATTCCGGTTGTTATGCAATGGCCGCTGGTGCTATTGCCTATGCATATTGTCTTTCTCGAATTGATCATCGACCCTGCTTGTTCGGTAGTATTTGAGGGGGAGGCTGAGGAATCCAATGTTATGCGGCGACCTCCTCGCAATCCAAAGGAGCCGCTGTTCGGCAAAAGCATCGTTTTGATCAGCCTCTTGCAGGGCTTTTCGGTGCTGGTTGTTGTTCTTTTGGTTTACCTCCTGGCGCGCGGCCTCGGACGTGTCGAAGATGAGGTCCGAGCATTAACCGTAGTTACGCTTATCTTCTCCAATTTAGCGTTGATTCTCACTAACCGGTCTTGGACTCGTACTATCTGGGGAATGCTGAAATCGCCTAATGCGGCTGTACTTTGGGTGCTGGGAGGGACAATTACCTTTGTCTTCCTGATCTTGTACGTGCCGTTCTTGAGGTCCTTGTTTCGATTTTCGATCCTGCACCCAGCAGACCTGCTTGTGTGTTTGGTGGCGGCTGCAGTAAGCATCATCTGGTTTGAAGTGTTGAAATTCCTTAAACAACGTAAGCATGGAGTGGCGACGTAATCTCCGCTTCAGGTTGGAGCGATAGTGGTTACGATAGAATTGCGCAACATGCGCCGGCTGACCTCAGGGCTCTACTCCCGTGTTGGGCTCCTAGGCGTCACCGCCCCAATTGCCCGGACTTGACCAGTCCACATCAGTGATCTCTTGGCCGCAAAAAAGCGTCACAATTTGGTCACAATGCCACGTAAGTCTTTGTGCCACATAGCGAGACGGGGGTTCGATTCCCCCCACCTCCACCATGTAGTACATGGAACCAGTACGCTTAGCGAATTCACAATCACTATCCATATGTAGTCACGAGTTTGAGCTGCATCGCCGACGAAGCAGGTCAGCGCGTACGCTTCGCGGATTCACTATTTGCTCATTGCTGTAGAGGCAATCTTTCTGCTGCATTGTCGGGTAATCACGACGCACACATTTCGTCTCTCGTCCCGCTAGAAGGCGAGGTTCTTCGCGTCGCAGGCTCCGCACGAGGCGACGGAGTGCTCAACGCGTTTTCCGGGTGCGGCACCAATGTGTCGGGTTTGTCGATTCGATTCGCGGAAAGCGCAACTCGACGTAATCTGACTAAGCAAAACGTCGCAATCGTGTGTGCAAATTGATTCCACTGTCAAAATACGGCAGTGGAGCGGTTTTGAGAGCATTTTCTTTCCGAAGTCGCACCCAAACATGCCCTAAACCGCAGTTATTTCTTGACATACGTGTCTCTATCCATCTATTTTTCGTACAGGTAATCGTGCACAGCAGGTTGGGAGCGTGCGTTGAAGAATCGTTCGAGTTTCTTTCAAGTCTGAGATCTGAATTTGATTGACGGGTCGGAGATCTATGTCCGCCCGTCCTTTGTGTTGCTCCCAGTCTCCCGTGTAATATGTCGTCAGGTTGTGGCCGATACTTAGGGTAACCGCCTCAAACCTCTTTCAAGGAGTGTGAGTTATGAGTAGCAGAACTTTTGGCGCCAGATCGGTGGCAAGGCGAATGGTCGTCTTGGGGGTGCTTGTGGCGTTCTGCTCAATCCTGTTTGGTATCCCAGCCCATGCATCCTTGCATCCGTGGGGGAATACGCCCACCCCCATTTCACAGCAACTATCGGACGACCCCATTGGGAATGACAATGTAGCTCCGGTCCTGAATTCTTGGTATGACCCTATAATCAAGTGGATATCCAATTTCTGGCATAAGCAACCGCCAACTCATAGGAATACTGGTGAGTCAAAAGCGAAGCAATCTGGATCAGTGCCGAGCACTCCTGGACCGACAACGGTACCAGGAAGTTCTAGCGCTGATTGACATAGAGAGCTCAATCACAGATTCTGAAAAGGCCGAAGGTCTTGTAATTAAGTCGGCAGCGCAGATAGCGCTGGGGACTTATGACGCTAAGGTAATTGATGAGGCATTGGCACTCTTACGCCTGTCGAGCGACTTATCGCTTCTAGCTAGGGCGAAGTTCCTTCGAGCACAGGTGTTGGCGGTAAGATCCGACTTGATGGGGGCCCAGGAGGAGTTGATCGAAGCATACGTGTTTTTCAAGCGAACAGAAGATGAACGAGGAATGGGTAGGGTCTCAACAAATCTCGCAAACACGTATTATATGCAGTCTCGATTTGATGACTACTTCAGGATATCAGAACAGTCTTTGACCCACTATCGGGATTTGAAATTTGCTCCCCAGAGGGGCATGGTCCTCGTGAATATGGCTTCCGCCCATCTACGTTGTGGGTCTCTTAGACAGTCCTGCCGAAAGTTGGAAGAAGCAAAGACATATCGCAACGCCCTTTCAGATAGCAATCACTACAATTATTGGCACGTCAGTACGATGCTGAAGGCACAATGCGGTGACTTCAGCTCCGCAGTTATTTGTTTGGTCAACGCTTCAAAGCTCCCAACCAATCTCCGCAGGGAATACTTCCGCCAACTGGAAATTTCCGGGTATGTGTACACTCTAGCCGGCGAGTATGCCAAGGCTGAGAAGTTTCTGCAGGATGGGGAGAAGCTCGCCTATGAGATCGCTCCAGAATCTACCCTTGTCTCCCAGATCAAGAGGCTGTTCGGCGATCTCTATATCCTGACTGGCAAATTCGACCTGGCTGAAAAATACGCCACCGATGGATTGGCAATTGCAGAGAAGATTAACGAACGGCTGGAAGTAGCCGCCTGTTACCGGGTGCTCGCTCCGGTTGAATCTCACAGGGGGAACGGGGCCAAGGCTCGTGAGTGGTACAAGAAGGCGATAGATCTGTTTGGGTTGATTTCGGCCCGATATGAGTTGGCCGTAACGCGATATCTGGCGGCCTGCTCCGGGTTGTATGAGCAGAGCGAGCGAATCGCCATGCTGTATCTGGCGAAAGAGTATTTCGAATCAGAAGAAGTTGCCCCTTACATAGAAAAAGTATCGGCCGAGCTGGCGAAACTTAGTGCTCCCAACAGTGCTCACATCCACACCAAAGCGCAGAGTTCCGGTGGCATTACAGTGATTGCGGTCAGCGGTGCCATGCGGAAGACTCTGGAAAAGGTCTCGTACATTGCACCATCGGATATGAACGTTCTTCTGACTGGGGAAACCGGGACAGGGAAGGATCTCTTGGCCGAGTATGTTCATACGCAATCGGGGCGCAAAGGGAAGTTTATCGCGGTAAATGTGGCGGCGCTGCCATCGGAGTTGATGGAATCAGAGCTGTTTGGGCATTCCAAAGGGGCTTTCACCAACGCCCGTACGGAGAAGCTGGGACTTATGCAGGAAGCTCACGAGGGGACGCTGTTCCTAAATGAGATCGGGGAAGCACCGCTGGAACTTCAGGCGAAACTGCTGCAAGTGATCGAGACGAGAAAGCTAAGACGACTTGGCGAGACCAGTGAGCGGGCAGTTAATTTCCGTCTTATTGCGGCCACCAATCAGGATCTGGCAGAGCGAATTAGGGAAGGGAAATTCCGCTCTGATCTATATCATCGTTTGAATCAGGCGCCGATTGCTTTGCCATCGTTACGGGAAAGACCGGAGGAAATATCGCCGCTAGTTTCTCATTTCCTGGCGAATGAAGGGTGCGATATCGCCAGCGGTAACGGAGAGTTGAGTGAATTAACCAAAGTGTTGAGCGACCGGGTGTGGCCGGGGAATGTGCGGGAGCTTGCGAGCACGATCAAGCGCCTCTGGGTGATGTCTGGGCATGATCTGGCTCGAATGATTCAGCTCGCGGCTGAGGAAGTTGAGCAGTTAGCGGAACTGGACGAGCTAGAAGCGGCGCTGTCTGAGTCCGGTGGCAATCAACGGGCGGCGGCCCGTCGGTTGGGGATCGATGAATCGACTCTTCGGTATCATCTAAAGAAGCGCGGGCAGTAAGGCACGCCGAGTTCGCTTCGACACACACCATCCAATTTTGATCTCCTCTGAATTTCATCTCCATTAGTACATCTGGTCAAAAACACACTCGCTCTCCCGCAGGTGCGGGAGGGAATGCGGGAGAGTTCAAGTTTTCAGTCGGCAATTGCCGATTTTCTTCCTTTTCGATATCTCCAACAAATCCATTATCACACAGCAGGTTGTGTGATTGTTGAGTCCGCACCATGCGTTCGGCATGGGTATTGTTATAAAGTGATGTGACAGTTTACAAGAGTTCCTCGCGATAAACCCAGCCTCGTGCAGGGACTGGTGTAATTGGCGGACCCAGAGGAGTGTGTTGGGTGAGGGGCACACTCCGACGAGTCCAGCCTGGGGAGAGGCGATCAAACCGAGGTTGGGTAACTGAGCGAACAAGAGTTCTGAAATACGGCTGGGGAAAACAAAATCCATTGCAACAAACTGTGAGGGAGACGTATTATGAAGAAGACGCACTTAGTGGTGGGAATTCTAATGGGAGTCATTTTGGCGGGAGCGGCGGTGTTTTGGGGGTGCAATAAGGAGGGGGCGGTTCGAAGCTCTGAACCCTTTGTAAATACCAGTAGCTCAGAGGCCAATCAGTCACCCAGACCGGAGACTATCCAGCTGCCGGCCATATTGGGATATTCCTCCTATTTCGGAAGGGGGATAATTGACAGTGTGTCGCAGTTGAATGTGACTCAAAGCTATTTTCAGCGCTTCGGCTCTCGTGGCTATGTATACTCACCGGAAAACTCTTATGTAGCAATTGGCAAGGGTGTCGTCGATGGACTTCCTGATTCCATCGAAGTCTCGGTAGTTACCTTGGCGATGAAGTATGTTGCGGACACAATGCAGCAGGTCTGTTACATTTCGAGGGCACATTGCTCCTTCGGTAGTCTATATGCCCCGTGGGAAGTCAGTTTTGTCTGGCGGGACACTACTGAAGGTTATGAGCAATTATCCGATGGAGTATGGATCAGATCGTATGCTATTGGCCCCGATAACGGTTTTCCACGTACTGAAGCACACCTCGCTCAAGCTGACCCAGATAGCTGGTGTTGGAAGTGCTGGGGTAAGTGTGTAGGGGCTGGGACCTTGGCCGGTTGCGGCGGTGCAGCTACGGCCTGCGCCTTGGCAGGACCGGGATGGGCACATTGTGCGGGAGCTTGGTGTGCAGGCTCTGGCGTTGCATCGCTAATAGGATGCACGCTCAATCAGATTTGGTAGGAGGATTAATTGAAAGAAGGAGTGCAAAGCAGATGGGAGTGGGGTGATTTTGTTATGGGCGGAGTTATCAGTCTTGTGTGTGTGA
>JBATNE010000103.1:0-8385 GCA_049290195.1 Candidatus Zixiibacteriota bacterium | reverse complement strand
GTGCACGGTCCGTACGCGGGTCCGGCGTGGTGTGAGTGAAATGTGCCGAGAAACATGGGGTTGAAGGAGACGTGTGACGGGCGGCTAGGGACGAAAAGGTTGAAGTTGGGTGCTGGTGATTTGACAGCGGTCAGAGCGAGGAATACGCTAACTGCCTAGAATTCAGTACGTTACAGGTTGACGGCAGCGTCCCACTTCTAGAAAAGTAGGACACTGCCTCAACTCTGTCAATCGCTTTTTGAAGCAATTATGGAGCACCCCACCCAGTTACCCATAGCACCCTGCGAAGTTGACAAGCTTTTCCTCTTTGTCACGGTTCATATAATCCCGGTATCGTGTTGTGTATGCCACTGCGTCAACCGGACATCGATAAACTCAAAAAGCTCTATAAAGAAGACTCTGGCGAAGACCTGTCCGAAAGGGAAGCATGGGCGATGGGCACGCGCTTGGTGCAACTCTTACGACTGCTCTTCCGCGAAGACGGCGCGCACGACGGCGCCGAATAGTTCGCGCTCAATCCCGCTGCAGAGTTTCCCCTAGCCTTCACGAATTGTATGCCTCAGTTGGTCATCTACGCTCGGAAATCCAGTGAATCGGAAGATCGCCAAGTGCTGTCGATTGATTCGCAAGTACAAGAGCTGAAAGACATCGCAAAAGCACAGGGCCTGACTGTGAGCGCGGTCTACGCTGAATCGAAGTCCGCGAAAGCGCCGGGTCGGCCGGTCTTCGGCGACATCATCACGAAAATTCACAAAGGCGATATCGACGGCTTGCTCTGCTGGAAGATGGATCGACTCGCGCGCAATCCCGTGGACGGGGGAGCTCTCATATGGGCACTGGAGGAAGGTCGCCTCAAGGCCATACATACAGCACAGCGAAGCTTTCTGAGTACAAGCAATGACAAATTCTGGATGCAGTTGGAATTCGGGATGGCAAAAAAGTACGTCGACGATCTGTCCGACAACGTCAAGCGGGGCTTGCGAGCGAAGCTCGCACAGGGCTGGATGCCCGGGTTACCGCCATTGGGTTACCTGAACGACCGCAATACCCACACAATTATCAAAGACCGGGCTCGGTTCCCTATCGTCCGAAAGATGTGGGAGCTCATGCTCGCCGGAGGCTTTACGCCAAAGCGGGTACTCAACATTGCAACTGAGCAGTGGGGCTTACGGACGCGTACCTTCGCGCACAGTGGCGGTGGACCCGTGCATTACTCGACGGTATATAAGATGTTCAGCAATCCATTTTACTATGGAGCCATCCTCTACAACAACGAACTCCTCAAAGGAGCGCACCCGCCAATGGTCACGACACAGGAATATGATCGAGTTCAGGAGCTCCTTAGACAGGCGAGTCGCCCACGGCCCCAACGCTTTCGCTTCGCCTATACTGGCCTCATTCGTTGCGGGGAGTGTGGTGCGGCAGTTACGGCCGAACACCGAGTCCAGCGCCATGGGCATCACTATGTCCATTATCACTGCACCAAGCGAAAACGCACCGTGAAGTGCCAACAAGGCGTCATCCAAGAGCCCAAGCTCGACGCCCAGATCGCTGCGTTCCTGAAATCACTTACCATAAGCCGCCAAGTGCGCGATTGGACGGTGCAAGTGATTCGCAGATTGCGTGACGAAGAATGTGAGAAAGACACCGCGGCATTGCACGCACAGCGAAAGCGACTCGCGTCAATCCAAAAGGAGCTCGGTGAACTCGTCAACATGCGCTTGCGAGGATTGTTACCCGATGCTGAATACGTGACAAAGCGATCTGAACTTGAATCAGAGCGCATGCGTTTGGATGAAGCTCTGAGTAGCCGTGAGGGAGACAGAAATAGCGCCCTGAACGCCTCTATCGACACCTTTGACCTTGCTCAAACCGCGAAGAAAATCTTCATGTCTGGGTCTTCGGACGTGAAACGGGCCATACTTTCGTATGTCGGTTCGGACCTGACTTTAATGGATGGAAAGCTGCATATACAAGCCCAAAAGCCGCTTATGTTGATTCAACAGGCACTGACCTTATCACCTCCCTCAGATCACACGTTCGGACCCGCGTTTCCCCCCATGAATACGTCTAATACCCCTGCTGTTGAGAGGGGTATTAGACACTGGCTCGGTCTAATCCGAGATGTTCGGACCTATTTCATGGTACATCGTGATGCGCCCACGTTCAAACAGACGCTTGCGCGCGTCAAGAAAGCGTGGGCCCTGAGCGGTGAGAAAATTCGGGGTCAGCGGCGGTATCAGAAAGAAGTTCTCAAGGAGCAACGGATGGTGGCACGGTTGCACAAAGTGTTTGTACGGCGATCCCTGTCACCTGACTTGCCCGTACCGCGAAAACGAGCCGGGGGCGGTACTGTCCCTTCTCCCACCGGGCCAAGGTCCGACTTGAACAGCCGATCTGCTCGGCCAGCTGCTCACGGGTCAGGTGGTGTGACTGCCGATGGAGGACAAGCGGGTGATTTGAGTCGGTTGCCATAGCACAAGGCAGCGTAACCGCTCGTGCTTTGGCGCTCAATATCCGACTAGATGAGGTTTTCCTCTATGACGGGGGATAACTTAGCGACGCTTTCGTCGGTCCATCGCAATTGGAGCCCACATGACAGGGCAAGACCGAAAGTCCGGGTACCGTTTCGCTGACAAATCGGCCATGCGGTGAGTGACTGTGGTTCTTGTAATGAAAGTGCCAGAGTGGTTACCGTCCATCAAATTTCATGAATTAGGAATTGCCGTGGACACGCGTATCTCCTATCTTGGACTCTATATTAAGAGCTAACTAGAGTTTCACCAGGGGAGAAAGTCTGCGCTCCGACAAAGTCCTTCACGATCTGAGGCTTCTTGTCTCATTAAACTCGCAGCTTATTTGCGGCTACATTGGGCTGGCGATCCTGAATCGCGCGACTCAACCTTCCTTATGCGCTAAGACTTCATCCCAGTTCATCTTCACAACCACCAAATGGCTGACTAATTACATTCAACTTGAGGCAATTGCGGTGGATGGGATTGGTAAGAATGAGGGGCTCCGATTTGAAGGAACTCTCTCACTTGCTACCGCGATAGTTCACCCTCCTAAACGGTCAGCCATGCATGTCAGACACAATCATGGAGAAGTTTCATCATGAGAACCAGAGCCTTAAGTCAATCAGCGATTTTGTTGCTCGCTTTGTGTGGTGTATTTGGCCCAAGCGGTGGCGCGCAGGTAATCGGCACCTATCAGCCTGCGTACTGGTCCAGCCCCGGATCAAACAGTGTTTTCTTGGTTAAAGACACTGGATCAGGGCAATCCTATGCTGGTGGCTCCGTTGACCCATATACGGGCCAACACAGTGAGGCCTTTCGGCTGTTCTCGCTAAAGGGACGAGGCAATATATCTGTCGACCTGAGTCTCAGGTACTCAGGAACAGTTAAGGGAATCGTTTCAGCACAAAATTACAGGCAACAGGCCTCAACGTTTGGTTTGGGATTCAATTTGGTTACCTCAGCTGGGATTGAATATATTCGAGTGGATCATGGTAATACCGCCTCAATCTGGGACGATTCTTACCAACTTGTCATTGACGGATCTCCCACAGAAATGAAAAGAGTTCCCGGTTCGTCGGACGAGTTTGTTCTCTCCGACGGAAGATGCTGGAAGATCCTTCGCCATCGAGCTCACAACTCAAATCACTTGACAGAACCTATCTTCGACATGGTAATGGGTTTTGAAATTACGGACGAGGATGGGACGATATTTCAGCTTGGCGATCTTGATCCCCTGCCCGCAAATTGGAATGCAACTCAAAATATCGCTCTTTTCGGCCGGGACGTCCGTCCTGGGTTTGCTCGAGCAGACAGTGTGGAGGCATACCCTTATGAGTGGTATCTAAAATCAGTACATGATGCAGAAAACTTAAACTCAATTCAATTTAAGTACAGCCGGGATTCGTTTCAAATTGGAGAGGAGAACCCACCTAATACCCAAGGAACTGGCAAGTTTGCAACTAGAGCTACCTACCTCACGGAAGTGAGCACGTCGGATGGACAAAAGATTCTGCTGGACTACGTTGATCGCGAAGACAAACAGCCAAACTACTTTTCTCGGAGCACATTCAATAATATCTCGTACCGAACGGGACTCTTTGACTTTTATCGGGAAAAGCGCATTGATCAGATTTCGTTGGTTTCGCGGTCTGGCCAAGTTATTTCTAAAGTTCAATTCGATATGGGTTATCTGAATCTGACCGACAACGGCGCCTCAGGCTCTTTGAACAAGTTGATTCTCAAGTCCTTCTACCTTATGTCGGGGAACGGCTCACAGTCCATTCCTCCCTACCGGTTTGAGTATTACGAAGACTTGCATTCGGTCAATGCAGGTTCCCTGAGGAGGATCACTTATCCTTCGGCTGCGGTTAAGGAACTGACTTATCGCCTCGTACCGGATGACTCGAACTACACCAAGCTCGATGCACCTGTTGACCTCGGTGCGTGGGGTTGGACCGACAGGCTAACTGCTACGGTAAGTGAAAACCTGTTTTTGGGCTCGCATTATGCTGATAACCTCACGCTTCCTATGCAAGGTGCAAACTGGGATGGTTATTGGCGATCTATCGGCTTCGAGGCGGGGAAAGACCAATTCCAGTATGAGCCGATGCCTTGGAACGACGGGTGGTTCGCATATTACAGGTCGGACGGAGCCAACTCCTCAATTAGGATCAAGCGGTGGATGGGAGGGTATTGGAATGAAGTATCTGTTCCCTTTCAAGTGGACTCGTACCATGTTGTAACGCTGCACCCAGACAAGAACGGCTTCCTAGTGGAGGCTTACAATAGAATATCCGGAGGCGATCCATCGTACTACTACTATCGATGGAACGGACAGAATTGGCTAGGTTTTCCGATTAAGACTGGTCTTGGCTCAAACGGTCGGTGGCATGCCAAAGTCCAGGCCGGCGTATTTGTTGTATCCTATACACAGGGGAGTTCGGTTCATTTGGTTCTAGGGAAGTATGATCCAGCGCTAGACAACATCGTTACCTTTGAACCTTCGGTAGTACCGTTTCTCGTGAACGACTCGAATATTGCAATTGGCCCTGATCTGGCATGCTGGTTGACGGCCTCACGTGCTCTGATATACCGATATAATGATACGCTTTCCACGTGGACTTCAGCATATACGTCTCCCGTATATTCCGACGTCTACGGAATTGCAGTATTTCCCTTCGGCGTTTGCTGGTCGTATAGAAGTGGATCGAATATCCGCCTGGTTACGGCAAAATTCACGTCCACGATAGACCAATTCAGCATACGAGATGATATCGACGGCAATGTAAATACAAACAAACTGGTTGCTACAAATCATACACTATTCTTTGGTACTGGAATGTATGAGTGGAGTGGCGATAGCTGGAGGAATCCATTCCTTTTCTATCAACCTAATGCCCGCGAAGCTAGCCTCTACCCAGAAGGGATTCGATATAAGGGGGCCATTGCCGGGCAACCTCGACCTCACACTCGACCATTTCTCTATCTCGGTGATGGAGACTGGTGGTCAGGACCTCTGTTCAGCGACACTCTTTCTGCGTCGTCCGGCGATCACTTTGTCATCGACTGCAACACAGCCACCAGTAGCGGCGGACGGTCCCTGTATTTATGGGACCAACTTTACGCTGGTGAAGATCAATTGAGCAATTTGGGACAGATCGGCGACTTTCAACACAACGGAGGATATGGCTCCTCCGCCATCGTAGGCACGACAGTTTCTGTTATATCAAGTGAAACCCCTAATGCTGGTGACAATCCATACATCCATCTTTACAAATGCGCGTATAGAACGTTTCAGGGGAAAGCGCCGCTACTTGTGGTCGACACGGTCAAATTGCTTGACTATGTTGGCGATAACAACCCAGTCATTCAAACGTTTTCCTTTAGTGCGGGCTTGGTTGATCAGTCAGGCACTATCCCTCGCTTTGGCAAAGTGGCAGTTTCGTTGCCGCACTACCTACGAGACGTTGACACAATAGCATATGTCGAGTTGCATTACTTTAACGATATAGATACTCTCGGCTTCTACAATTCGAGCGTCTATAACGCGGGCACATGGTTTCCTGACTTGAAGGATGCAGATCGGTATGGAGTATCGAATGGCGGCTTTAGATTAGACGGACGGCTTTACCTATCCGATTCGTACACTCGCATTAGGAACGGGGCGCAATTTGCCAATCTCTTCTCTCGCGATTCTACGCAATATCATTACCGTCTGTCGACAACTCCTGTCAATGTGTTTGACGTTTATAGAATTCAGCTAGCAAAGGTGGTCACACAGTCTGATGGGGTCACGGCTACTCATAAGTTCACATACCATCCTACGTCTGGGCTGGTAACTGCTTCCTGGACTCAGGACTCTCAAGAGCGGTGGCAAGTGGACTCAACCACTTATGCCGCTGACGGCAGTTCCGCAATGCAGAGCGACCACGCACTCTCCCAGGAGGGATCAAGAGCAACCTTCAGCTGGTCGCTTCCGAATACGTATACGCTAGTCAACGCTTCGCATATGCTGTACAGCAAGAAGGGGGCTTGGCAGCTGAGTCAATCGAGCACTGACTTGTTAGGCTCCGGCCAAACTATTGATGAATTTCGAGCTGTGGGGTTTGACGCATACGGAAACGCCACTCTGGTTAAGGATGCGCGCGGTGTTAGTAGTGGCGTCATCTATGATTCCAGCGCTTCAAAGTCATTGGCAATTATAAGCAATGGCGGACCCCAGGATTGTCTGGTACAAGATTTCGAGCAGGGTCCAGTTTGGGGAAACTGGCTGATTGGCACTAATTTACAGGGTTTTCTGACCAGTGATGCCTTCACCGGGAAGAAGTGCTTTCGCATGATCGATGATCCCTCCACTGCAGAACGAAATTGGGGGCCGGCCAGAGACCTATCTGTTGATAGTCTGACCGACACTATGTATCACTTTTCCTGCTGGGTGAAAAGCAATTACGATGTGACAATACTCTGTCTGTGTGCTTCGGATGCCAACGGAACACTGTGCCCCAACGGATACAAGACTGTTTCGATTCCCGGAGAGAATCTGTCGGCCAGCCAATGGACCTTGGTCCAGGGGGACTTTCATATTGCAGATGTAATGCCGTCCCTTCACCACATCCGGGTTCAGTTGAGTCTCGACAACAGCAGTCCGTCTGATCCAAATGATTTCGCACTTTTTGACGATTTCAGGTTCCTTCCCAAAGGCGCGTTAGTAGCTACTACAGTATACGACCCAGAGACTGGCCAAGCGACCGCGCAAGCAGACTTTAACAACGTCCCGACCAGGTATGCTTTCGATAAATTATTGCGTGCCCGCTCTTCCCGCGATTATCTTAGTCAGTCGCTGGACTCTATTTCCTATCAACTTAAGGCTGACAGTCTCTCATCGTATACGATCTGGCACAGTGAGATGAAGAACCAGAGTGGTGTGTACGCCGACACATTGATAGCCACGACGGCTATGAATTGCCGATATTATTTCAATCGCGTTGTTCTGACCGGTTCCGGCGGTCTTTTCAAGAACGATGTGAATCCGTTTGGCCCGGGGGTCATTGTTTACCGAACGTGCTTGGATAGTGAAGATCCGTCGGAGTCCCTAACCGGAACGTTTTCTGTTGTGCCGGGTGACAAGATTATATTTCGATATTTCGACAGTGAATTGGGCGACGACCCGTCAGCAACGATCGACGTAGTGGGGCGAATCGGAACTTATCCCGAACGGATCCTCACTCCAAATTACACTTGGCTGTCGCGTCACTTGTCAGCAAATGATTCCACCCAAGTAGTTACATTTACAGATGGAAATGGCAGTACCATTGAATCTCGCACGTATTCTTCGATTTCAGGCGGAGACACAACAACAATTGTGTCTGCGGCGCGTTACGATGCGCGCGGCCGAAAGTCGCGACAGTATAAAAACTACTATGTCCATAGTCCGGGCGCGTCGGTCTTTGAATTTGATGATTCAACGACAGTTCAATCCGAAGCCTCAACATACTATTCGACAAATGGTCCAGATTGCGGACAATATCCCTATACCGAATACGGTCATGATCCTGACCAACTTGGGAGGCTAAACCTGATCAGGTACCCAGGATCTTTTCGGCAGCATCCGACTCAATTCGCGAATTCATCATCTGCAGCACCGATCTCTTCTCTTAGCGATCCGTTCTACGCAATAGATAGTTTATTCAAGCAGAAGACTGTAAACGAGGACGGTCATAGTAGCGTAAGTTACATTGACAAGACAGGCCGCCTTCTAGCGAGTGTATTGGATTCATCAGAGCAGGGAATCAACGCTGCTACCATCCATTTTGCAGACTTCGCTGGTAGGGACACCTTGATCATCCAACCTGAGGGACACAAGCTGCGT
>JBATNE010000102.1:0-9407 GCA_049290195.1 Candidatus Zixiibacteriota bacterium | reverse complement strand
ACCATCTGGCGAACCAATGGGACACGCTGGCTGTACTTGACCCTGACGTCACGTTCACCAGCGCCATCATAAAGACCGGTAATCGCCTGTTTGTTGGCACCTTTAACAAAGGGGTCTTTGAATCCGACAACGATGGCGTTTCCTGGTCGCCGAGCAATGCCGGCCGTTCCGGTGCTAGCGCTCTAGACATTGTCGAATTTGCCATTCGGGGTGATAGCATCTATGTCGGCACCAGTGGAGCCGGGGTATTCACCATGAATCTCAGCGGTCCATCTACCTGGTTGAGCTACGCCAACGGTATGCCTGACATTCTTGCCGCGAATGTCATCTCGCTATATAACTTTGACGACTGCCTCTTGGCCGGTGCCGGATTCAATACCACAGTCTATCGTAATCCTACTACTACGAGCGAGTGGACCGAAATTCAATTCGCCCCTTTCGATCCGCGTGGCACCGGCATGTTGGACATGACTAGTCTAGGTAGCACAATCTATGGTGCCGCCCACAATGGTCTCTACATCAGTCGCGATTCAGGCCTCACGTGGAAGCGCAACCTGGCTACATCACTCCAGATGGCGGCTGGAGCAGTCGCGGCCGATCAGAACAGTGTCTATGCCTCTATTTATTTCCCGATTTTCGGGAGTTTCTATTTTACATCGAGCGATACCAGCTGGCGGGTTATTGACTCGGTTCCCTCAGTCCTCACTTATGACATTGCCGCGATGGGTGGTCGCCTCTACGCAGCCCGGCTAAATGGCCTCTGGTATGCAGAGTTGACGCCGACCGATGTCGGCGACAAACCGGAGCTTCCGGACAATTTTGCGCTCGCGCAGAACTTTCCGAATCCGTTCAACCCGACAACGTCGATTGAGTTCACTCTGCCATCGCGCCAGCAAGTCAGCCTCGAAGTTTATAACACGCTCGGTCAGCGCGTGCGGACGCTGGTGTCCGATTTCAAATCGGCCGGCAGACACAGCGTGACATGGAACGGCACCGATGGTGCCGGGCGGGCGGTTTCCAGCGGCGTCTATTTCTATCGCCTGTCGACCGAGTCGTTTACGACAAGTCGGAAGATGCTGTTGATTAAGTAGCACGAGCCCGCCCATGGGGTGGGTTGCCGATAAGTCATTGCCAGATTTGTTTGTCCAGTCAATTGGGTTCGTTTCAGATATTTACTGTTTTCACGACCCTCCCTTTCCGGGCCAAAGCAACCGGGCATAGGTCTCCCTTGTACATTGGTCCCCCCATATACACCGCCCAACTCAGCTTCTGGCGCGATTCTGGCCAGTCTTTGAGATACGGGGCCACGGTTCGACTTCGCTCACCATGACAGAAGTCAGGTGTGGCGGAACCGCTGCAGCGATGAATCGCTATTGGGTTCCGCCCTTCTTTCTTCCACCGAAAGTAGATGTTGGACCAGAACGCCGGGCAGAGGCGCCCGGTGTGCACGTGAATTGTCAAATATCGGGTTTCTCTCCGCTTGAGGCGGGGATCCGGAACCGAACCTACTTAGTACTCTTAAGAGGCTCTCCCCACCAGTCTCATCCTTCGACTACGCTCAGGATGACCAGACGATGTCTTGACTAAGACACTTCGCGACTGTGAATGGATGGTATTACTTGAGATGACAGTACGAAGAGCGTGGCTCAATCAACAGCCGTTGGGTGTGCTACAAACATTGACGGCTGTTGGTTCATCTCTCGACTCCGCTCGGGATGACTTGCTCGCCCGTTACGAAGAACATTGTCAAGCCTCTACATTCGAGAGACCAAGCTGAGGCTTGACCTACGGCGAGCTAATCTCGGTCAGCCACTCAGCGTACAGCTTGTTAAACAGGGCGGGGTTTTCCAGGTTGATCATGTGTCCTAGTTCGGGGAGGATTTCTAGACGGGAGCCGGGGACTTTTTCGTGAATCTGGCGCGACAATGGAACGAAGATCTTATCCAGAGCGCCTATTATCACAAACAACGGAACTTTGATTTCATGTACATGATCCAGATCGGGCGGGGTGACATACTTGCCGCGCATTGGGTCGGCCCAGATAGCGCCGGAATGCTCGTTGATCATGGTCTTCATGACACCGGCAATCTCCGGATGACGCGCCATCAACCACGGAATGGTCATCTCCAGCCAGACTTTCTTGGCTTCCTCTACCCCGCCTGATCGGGCGACATCATCGAGCTTGGAAAATTTGTTGCCGACATTGTACCCGGCCGCGCCGGTTGACACCAGGGCCAGCGACTTGAGGCGATCCTGATGGGCGAACGCGAAGCCCATCGAAGTTATCCCGCCGCGTGATAGACCGCACAGATGGAACTTGTCGAGCCGGAGATAGTCAACGAACTGCTTGAGGTCTTCGACTCTACTCGCGCGGTCGTAGCCTGAAGGAGTAGCTTCGGAAAGACCGTGGCCGCGCTCATCGAGAGTGATACATCGATACTTGGACTTGAAGTACTCGACTTGCGGCGCCCACTGGCGATGGTCAAGGGTGAAGCCGTGGATAAAGAGGATCGGATCGCCAGTGCCGTGATCTTCGTAATACAGCTTTGCGGAGTTCAGTTGTGCGTACGGCATGGCTATTTCAGCGATTCCAGAATGTGGGAAATCTGGAACAGGGAAAGCTCATCGAGATATTTCGCCATGAACTGGACGCCGACCGGGAGACCATCGGATGTCGTCCCATACGGCACGGAAATCGCCGGGATACCGGTCAGGTTGGCGGTGACCGTGTAGATATCAGAGAGATACATGGCGAGCGGATCATTGATCTTCTCCCCCAGCTTGAAGGGCGGGGTCGGCGAAGTCGGGCTGATGATCAGGTCGACAGAATCGAAGGCTTCGGCGATTTCGCGGCGAAGGAGTTCTCTTACGCTAGCGGCTTTCAAGTAGTATGCGTCGTAATAGCCGGAAGAAAGCGCGTAGGTGCCGAGCATGATGCGGCGTTTGGCCTCGATACCGAACCCTTTGTCGCGGGTATCGGAATACATTTCGACCAGTGACTTGTCACCGCTTTCGCGGAGGCCGAATATGACGCCATCGAACCGGGCGAGGTTGGCCGAAGCCTCGGCGCACATGATGACATAGTAGACGGCGATTGCCTTGTCAGTGCGCGGGAGGGAAATATCTACGAATGTGTGGCCGGCTTTGGTGAGGGCGGTCTTGGCGTTGTCGACGACGCCGGCGACCTCGGGCGAGAGACCCTCGCCGAAATACTCCTTCGGAATGCCGATTCTGAATTTGCGGTTGGTCTTC
Organism: Candidatus Zixiibacteriota bacterium; assembly: GCA_049290195.1. Lineage (GTDB taxonomy): Bacteria > Zixibacteria > MSB-5A5 > GN15 > FEB-12 > FEB-12. Next base: position 6,155 of record JBATNE010000102.1, on the reverse strand, counting down.
AGATTCGAAACATAGTCCGAATTGCTGAGATTGACCGAAGTGGAATCCTTCTTGTCTTTACCAGCGATGACGCTGAAGAGAAGAGCGAGATCTTCGGTAGAGCGGGCGACCTGGCCGATCTGGTCGGTCGAAGACGCGAGCGCAACTAGACCATAGCGGGAGACGGCGCCATACGATGGTTTGAGACCGAACACGCCGCAGAGCGAAGCTGGCTGGCGGACCGAGCCGCCGGTTTCGGAACCGAGGGCGAGCGGGACGACTTTCTGAGCGACCGATGCGCATGATCCACCGGAGGAACCACCTGGGGCGAGATCATGGCGGACCGGGTTCTTGACCGGACCGTCGTAGGAATTCTCGTTGGAAGACCCCATGGCGAATTCATCCATGTTGGTCTTGCCGATGATCACAGCGCCGGCTTCGATAAGCCGGGTGACGACGGTGGCATCGTAGGGCGGAATATAGGAATCCAAAATGTGCGAAGCACAGGTTGTGGGGTAGCCGGTGTAAGAAATGTTGTCTTTGACGGCGATCGGAACGCCGGCGAGCGGGCCGGATTTGGCACCGGCATCGATGGATTTGGCCTGAGCAAGCGCCTTCTCTTCGCACAGGGAGATGAAGGCGTTGATCTCTTTTCCTTCGGTCCGGGCGAGACGGAGGGCGTCTTGGGCGATTTCGACCGCGCTCAATTTGCCGTCGCGGACCTGCGCCGCGATTTGGGATGCGGCGAGAGATTTGTAGTCAGGCATGGGGGGAATATAGGGGGTTGGGCGGAAAACTCAACAGGAAGTGGCAGCCCTGTGCGTCAATGCGCCACGGTATATCGGAGGTAGTAGCGGCTGGCGGCTACTCGCTCTTCCTGAGTTGTATAGTCGTAGATACGCCACGGTTTTTCGGACAAGGGCACGGTCCACTGTCCATTTATGAGGAAAGTAGTACCGGTATCAAAGGGGTACCGGTCGGGGAAGATAACAAGTCCCCAGTCGGGGCGGAAGACATCCGACCGGTCGTCAAGGATATTGTCTGATTGGCTGTTTCCATGGATATCGTATTGATCGAGTCCCATGAGCTTCAAGAAGGTGCCGTCATTAGGCTGGACATCCATATTACCTTCGGAAGCTTCGGACCCAATTGGGCCTTTGAATATGACGAGCTGCAAATCCTCCGGAAAACGGCCGCGGGGAATGGAATACGCGTTTCGCCACATGTAATGCCAGGTCCAATGGAGCGGTGAGTAACCGGTGACCGGCTTGACCATGAGAAGTTGTAGCGTATCCTGATCGATGCGTCCTACCGACGTAACTGAATTGTCGGTGTGCTTGATCATTAACTGGATGCCAATTGATCCTTCGGGCAGTGATTCATTGAACACGAGGTAGTGCCAGTTGCGATTCAAGTCGTTTACGATGACGTAGTCGTCTTGGGGGACCTGTCTCATATAATCGTATTGAGCACGCGGCAGGCCTTCGGTTGTGTCATTCGGGTTCATAAGGAGCCTGGCCCTAAAAGTATTCGAACCGACTTGAGATTCGTGCACAAAGACGAACACTGATTGGACCAGGTCCGTAGTCAGGAAGTGCCCGGGAAAGATGTCAAAGATTCTGTTTTCAGCGTACTGGTAATCGCGGATGTACTCGTAGGTGTAGAGCGGCTGCAAAACGGGCGCCGTATTGGAATTGTAGCAGGACCCGACTAAGCCAGCTGCAACCAAGACGACTGCGAAGATTGTCCCGGAGATAAGTTTCATCGATGTCGCTCCTCCTGACCTAGGATAGTGCGGGAGATCGTTGAGGGCAAGGGGAAGTTGGATGGTGTAGGCGGTCATCAGGTCAGGTCAAACTTAGTTGGCCGAAGGTGCCAGGGCGGTCGAATCATAGGTAATGTCCAACGGTTGCAGGCGATGGTTTTTGAGCCCGAACTGGATGAACAACTTCCCGCCGCTGGGGGCGTTGTCCGGGTCGTCCTTTTTCCATGTGTAGGTCTCATAGGAGAGCCTTTCGAAATTCCACTTCCCTTTGTGGATACGGGCGGTGAGTCCAAGCGGCAGGTACTTGGGTGCGATGCGAGTCAGTGTTTCGCTCAGTACCCATTCCTGAAAGACGGGGACGGGGGCAGGGCTTTCCTTGGGCCAGACCCAGTAGTTGTCAGAGTAAGTGCCGACGTAATTTTGGCATCCCTTAGCGGCAATCACAGTGTCGTCGCCGAAGACGAGGACTGCGTTTTGGCCGACTCCCGATCCGACAGGGGTCGAGAGACCAAAGTAGATCGGCTTAAATCTCTTTGGCTTTGTCTCGACGGCTACAAATTTGCCGATGGTGTCACGACAGGCTGGGCAGTGAAACCAATAGGAAATTTCGACAAAAGGCAAACCGTGAAGGATGCCGATGGTATCCACCAGACTTTCAAAATGGCCATTAGGAGTCGTTGGATAGTGTGAACTAATAGTTACTCTAGCATATTGGTTTGTGAGGCTGTCCTGAGTACGGTCAAGAAGAGGAATATCATACTTCCGTTCAATAGTATGGAAAAACGGCCACTGGTTGTGCGCCAACACACCGCGCCAACTTTCATTCTGCAAACTCCCTCCTTCAGATTTGCGGCCGTAGGTCGCATCGAGAATCCGTGTATTCAGGCGCTCATTTGAGCTCCCAAAGGGATGGGACTTCGAACCAATTGCCAAGGGAACAGAGCGCTTGTTATCCCAAATCCACCAGTCTATGTCATGGAATCCACCTGAACCGCTCATAGGGGAATCCGTAAATAGCGCTTGCAGGCTATCAACTGTGACTATGTGCGAAGGCTTATAAAAGATATCCCCCCAATCACTGTACGATAGGTAGGTCAGACGGTACAGATTTGGCGATGTCTCAATGCCTATTGCTTTGATCCTAACAGATAGAAAAGAATCCACAACGTCTTCGGAGGTTGGCATCTTAAAAATCAGACAAATGTCTACCACGGTGTGGCCAGCCAACGTTCCTACCGTATCGACTTTCCAAGTTCCCAACGAGTCATCCGGACCCCCATAATTCCTGTCCGTCCTCAGAGCTTCAATGAGGGTGTCCATTACATAGGTTAGCGAAGCCGAGTTTGGGGATGGGTTGCCGTTCAGAATCCACTCGGGAGATTCCAAGGTGTCCGGGATGGGTTTGGCGTTTACAACCAGAGATGACAGAAACAATGCGAGTGAAATTATCAAGACTGAGTATGTGACGAATCTAGCCATGCTGTTCCCCTGTGTGCCGAAAGCTAAGCGCTCTCCTTATACAGGGCAACAAAGAAATCCCACTAACAAAACAGGCCCCTCCACAGGGGCCTGCTTTACACACGCAGGGCCCGATATCACTACCGGGCCCAGGTTTCCAAAAGAAATTATAGCGACGGCAGATACCGTCCGATTTCGTAATTGCCAACGTGAATGCGATAAGCATCCCATTCCATCAGCTTGTTCTCAAGAAGCTTGTCGTAAACATGGTCACCCAGTGTTTCCTTCAAGAGCGTCGACTTCTGAGCCAACTGGATAGCTTCCCAGAGAGAACCGGGGAGCGTCTGAATGTTGTGCTTGGCCTTCTGGGCATCATTCATCGCGAAGATGTTCTCTTCGATCGGCGGGGCAACTTCGTAGTTGTTGTCGATTCCCTTCAGACCGGCAGCCAGAATGACGGCGAACGCCAGATATGGGTTGCAGGACGGATCGGGGGAACGAAGTTCGATACGAGTGGCCTTCTCCTTGCCGACACGATACATCGGGACGCGGATCAGGCTTGACCGGTTCCGACGGCCCCAGCTGACATACACGGGGGCTTCGTAGCCCGGCACGAGGCGCTTATAGGAGTTGACCCACTGGTTCAACACGAGGGTGATTTCCGGGACATGCTTCATGACGCCGGCGATATACTGGCGGGCCATCTTGGAAAGGTTGAACTCTCCCTTGCCATCGAAGAACAGGTTTTTGCCATCTTTAAACAGCGACATATGGCAGTGCATACCGGAACCGTTTTCACCGAAAATCGGCTTGGGCATAAAGGTGGCGTAAGCGTCGTTTTCAAGCGCGACATTCTTGACCACCATGCGGTAGATCTGGGCGAAATCAGCCATGACCAGGGCTTCCTGGTAGCGGAGGTCGATTTCATGCTGTGACGGAGCAACTTCGTGGTGTGAGCATTCAACCGGAACATCCATCAGTTCGAGGGCATTGACGGTCTTCTTGCGGAGCTGGGTGCCAAAGTCGGCGGATTCATAATCGAAATAGCCGGCGTTGTCCAACAGGACTGTGCCCTTGTCATCCTGGAAGTAGAAATATTCGAGTTCCGGGCCGACGAAATAGGTCCAGCCGCGTTCGGACACTTTCTTGATCTGGCGCTTGAGGATATAGCGCGGGTCGCCGTCGTACGGAGTGCCATCGGGGTTCTGAATATCACAGAACATCATGGCGACTTTTTCACCGGCGATTTCCCACGGGATGATCCGAAACGTGATCGGATCGGGGAACGCCATCAAATCGGATTCATCGATACGCGCGAATCCTTCGACCGATGAACCATCGAATCCCTGACCTTCTTCGAGAATGGATTCGAGTTCGGTGCGGGTGACGTTCATTCCTTTGATTTTGCCGAGAATGTCGGTGAAGCAAAGTCTGATGTAGCGTACACCGGCTTCATCGACCAGCCTGAGGACATCTTCCTTGGTTTTGCTCATATCTAAACTCCTGCGTGTGTGTATGACTTTTTGGAAAGCCCAAATGTATACAGTTCAAACCATCAAGCAACCGCTTTTTGTCAAATCGTGAATGTCGATAAAGAGATACCCAAAATCGGGTATCTGCTCTCAAGCTGTTGCCAGTATTGACGTTATATCGTCAAAGAAACGGCGAACTGGAGTGCCAGGTTCCGGGAAGGGCGCAAATCGTTGAGAATGTGGATTTTCAATACAGATGAAGGCGATTTTTCCGAATTTCCTGAGAAATCGGCTCGAAAAACCTTAATAAACAGCGCTCAGCCTTCGTGCATCCGGAGGAGGATTTCCTTCCGGCTGGGGACCAACTGGCGGGTTTTGACGCCGGCAAGTTCGAAGATTTTGCGGGCGGCGATGAACTTCTCGTCGTGGGCGTACTTGTCCGAAAGGTAAACTACTTCTTTAACCCCGACCTGTACGATCAACTTGGCGCATTCGTTACAGGGATAGAGCGAGACGTACATGGTGGCGCCGTCGAGGTCCGGCTTATTGGCGGCATTGGTGATGGCGTTCATTTCGGCGTGGCAGACATAGGCGTATTTGGTGTCGAGGAAGTCCCCTTCCCTGGCCCAGGGGAGGTCGTCATCGGAACAGCCAGCCGGGAAGCCGTTATAGCCGATCCCGATGATTCGTTTGTTGCGGTTGACGATGCAGGCGCCGACCTGGGTGCCGGGGTCTTTGGAGCGCATGGCGGAGAGTTCGGCGACCGCCATAAAGTAGTCGTCCCAGGAGAGATAGTCAGTACGTTTTCCAGTCATGGGGGAAGTATAGGGGGATTGGCGGGCGGGGTCAAGTCGGCTCCGACGGGAGAATTTCAGTTGCTGGCGGGTATGCAGAGGTATAGGTTTTGAGTATGTGATATCGCTTGGCAAAGTCACGGTTAGGAGACCAATGAAGAAGGCACATTGTCTGATCTATGCGATTGTGGCCATGTTTGTACCGACCGCCATCATCGCGGAGGTTGCAACGATTTCGTCCACACAGCCGGTCTACACTATCCACACGAGCAACGACACCGTTTGGGTGAAAATGAGCGGTGTTTTACGACCCACGTTTATTGCATCGAAGATGGAAAACCCATACAACGGGAACATCACATTTGACGACCGCAATGATACCTTGGTGTTGATAGCGGGTGGGGATACTGTGACGATCTTACCGACAACCGAGATCATCCGGCTCTGGATCTATGCCGACAAAGACACCGTTACCGGTATTCTCAATTGCAGTATCGCAACTGAGGACATGGTGAAACTGGATACTGGTTTGGTGGCGTTGCTTCGGCACTATTCAGCATTCGGCCACTCGATACCGCCTGGTGCATTCACTTTCGAATATGCAGCGCCCGACGACAGTAATCTGGCGCGCTTACGAACCACTTTTCAACTTGACTCGGTCGCCGGAAGTGGCGACGAGTTCAGCCG
>JBATNE010000101.1:0-39046 GCA_049290195.1 Candidatus Zixiibacteriota bacterium | reverse complement strand
AATTTCTCGTGGGTCATGCCGGCCAAAAGGGCCAGCTGGTTGCCGCGGTGTTCGTTACCTTTGGGGGGCATGTAGACCCGCTGGTCCCATCCCAGGAGGGCGGCACATGATCCGAGGAGGGAGATTTCCTTCTGGATCGCAATGAGTTCATCGTACGCTTGTTTGGCGGCCATGCGGCGGCTCCTTTCGATTCGATTATCTGATAATTGGATGCATTGAATTCAAATACGAGTGTGACGGGCGATTTGTTGAGTGGTCAATCATACAAAATCCTCAAGGATTGCCAAGATAGGGGCGGGGCGGGGGAAAAGCAATCGGTGCGGCGCGGTCTATGCGAAATTGCGATTGTGAGCCAAATGTGGCGGGCATATATTGCGCCGCACTTCACCGAATAAGGATATACAGGCTCATATATGGCACACGCACGGAATGAACAGGCCGACCTGCTTTTGGACAAGGAGTTCAGTGTCCTTGACCATGGGTTTGTCCGGCTGATCGACTATATGGGAGGGGACGATGCGATCGTTCAGGCGGCCCGGGTCAGCTATGGCGAAGGGACGAAGAAACTTCAGGAAGACCGGGGGCTGATTCGGTACCTGTTGCGGCACAAGCACACCACGCCGTTTGAGATGGTTGAATTCAAGTTCCATGTCAAGCTCCCGATTTTTGTGGCTCGGCAATGGATCAGGCATCGGTCGGCCAACGTGAACGAATACTCCGGCCGGTACTCAATCATGAAAGAGGAGTTCTATCTCCCGCCGGGGGTGGACATCCAGAAGCAGTCCAAGAACAACAAGCAGGGGAGAGCCGGGGAGCTTCCGGAGGAGCTTCGGGGGGAGTTCACCCAGTATTTGGAAACGTCCCAAAAGGACGCCTATGACAAGTATATGGCCTTCATTGACCAGGGGGTCGCGCGGGAATTGGCGCGGATCAATTTGCCGCTAAGTCTATATACCGAATGGTATTGGAAGATTGACCTGCATAATTTGTTCCACTTCCTGAAGCTTCGGATGGACCCGCACGCCCAGAAGGAGATCCGGGTCTATGCCGAGGTGATGAGCGATATTGTCCGGACGGTCTGTCCGATGGCGTATGAGGCGTTTGAGGATTATTCACTCAAGGCGCTGGCGTTCTCCGGGCCGGAGTTGGCGGTGCTGAAGGAGCATCTGAGTTCAGTAACCACAGACATCGAAGCGCTTGCCGCCAAAGGGCTTTCCAAGCGTGAGGCGCGGGAATTTGTGGACAAAATAAACCAGCTTAACGAGTTGGATAGCGACTGATCGGCAACGGGGTGGCCGGGGGGGCGCGGGAGCGGAGGTCGGGGGATGGGATCAATGTCGATAAGTTGGCTCCATGATACCAGTTTCAAGCGGGCCGGTGAGAGGGGGAAAGGGGGCCTCTGGAGTCGGTTTACGGGCAGTTTTCCCTTGACATCTAAGTGCTGAAATGCTAAGTTGCTACGTGGATAGTTGGGCTCAGACGGGCCATGGAGAAGAGGTAGTACTCTTCGCCTGAATCCCGTCCCCGTTGAAAGCGGACGACTGATCCACGTGACGAAAACATATTGGTAAACACAGGGAGGGTGCATGGGCCTTTGCTCACGCGTTCCCGCTTGTTTCTGCTCGTTATCGAACACTGCTTTATCTTATCGTATTACCGCCTGTAACGGCGGCGCTTCTGTTTGCAGAGACACCTCCCACAACAACACAGCACGCCATTCATTGACGGTCGCGGAGAAATCCAGATGAAACGGAATCTCACTGTCGTGGTTTTCTGCCTTGTCGCAGGAATCATCTTGTTAGCAAACTCGCCAGCCCAAGCCCAGTCCCGCACTCCCTGGGCTGATTCTTTACGTCGGGCGGCGTTGTCGCCGAACGAACCATCGCTGCAGCACATTTTCGATTCACTCGGCTATAACATCAATGTTGCGACCGATGAACTTGGGAAAGAGCTGTTCTGCGGGAAAGGCGGGCTCAACACGGCGACGATGGTGATCGAAGTTGCCGGGTCGGCGGTGTATGCGATGTCCGGCTATTACAAGAAGAGTGATACTTCGACGTTCTATCAGTTGTTCGGTCCGAGTGCCGGTCCGGGTGACTCCGTTACGTTTACATTCAGTTCCTTTGACTCGATCGGCTTCTATATGAAGCCGAATCTTCCGGGCGACCCGCACACCTGGCTGACGCAGAATGCCCTGAATGCCGATGGTTTCAATCACGCGAAGGTCTTTTCAACAGGGGTGCTGCACGAATATCTCATAGCCTGGGAAGATCTCCCGAACGGCGGCGACCAGGACTGGAACGATTTGGTCATCAAAGTGAATTTCAAGAATTTCCCGCCGCAGATTCATCTGTGCGGGCATCTCGACGATACCCCGGATGAAAACAGTACCGCGTGTGACACATCGATTGTCCAGTGTACGTCGCAGCCGGTCTGCATCAATATCACGGCCTATGATCCGAACTGTCAGGGGGATTCGATCACGGTCACCAAGATTTCCGGCAACGGGACATTTGCGGCGGTCAAGGGATTCAGGAATCTCTCCACGCAGCATTGCTTCACTCCGGCGGGACCGGGAACCTATACGTTCGTCTTCAAAGTCACCGACCAGCTCGGTGCATCCGACCAGGATACCATTCACATTATTGTGACCCAGGGAACCAAACCGACCGTGGTCGTTCGCGACACGACGTTGTTCCTGTGTTCACCGAGTCAGGTATGTCTGCCGATATCGATCACCGATCCGAATTGCGATATTACATCGGTTACGAGTACACTGGGGAGTTATAGCGGAACAGTAAGCGGCTTCGATCAAGTCCAACGACTTGTACAATTGGGCGGGACCGTAACGCAGGTAGGAGGAGGACAGCCGGGCAAGGTTCTGACCGTGGGTTCAGACTTTGTCGCGCCGGTGAATACCCAGTCGGGAGTGAGCGTCACGTTGCCGAACTTCGCGTTCGCCAGCACCGTGGTTGACGCAGGGTCATTTACCACCGGCGTTGGGCCGACTAACTCGGCTACACAGCTTCTAGGCGCACCAACCAACCTCACATACACGACGGTTGGTGCGGGAGGGCCTGATGGCGGCAACGGCGATGGTGCGCTTGATTTCGCGACCAACAACTTCTGTCGCCTTGGTTTCCCGCAGACAGTGACCAGTTGCAACGGCTCCGATGTCGACATGTTCCTGTTCACCAATACGCTTGGTGGCGGAACGGCCGAACTTCGCTTCCAAAACGGCAATACGATTGTCAAGACGCTCTCACTTACAATTCCGAGCGGCGGGTCAGGTTCCGGTCTGGGCGGGATTGCGATCGATCTTCCTGACGGTGTGACGTACAATCAGCTTCGGATCAAAGCCACCAGCGGCACGTTTGATGTCGACGCGGTCGCCGTGCGCACGGCACCGTCGTCAAGTACGGCCGACATTTGCTTCATGGCCGATACTACCGGCACCTATCGTGTCATCGTGACCGCGACTGATTCATGCGGTAACATCGGTGCTGATACTGCTCTGGCGCTTATCACCATCAATCGTCCGCCGGTTGCCAATGCCGGTTCCGACCTGACCAGGTTCCTCTGCAGTTCATCGCAGATCTGCTTCCCGGTCACGTTCACCGATCCGGACAACAACATTAAGACCAAAGAATTGACCTCGGGAACCGGGACACTCACCGGCAGCACCATCTGCTACACGCCGGCCGTTTCGGGGTCGACCTCATTTATCATCAAAGTTACTGATTCCTGTGGTGCGATTGATTTCGATACCGTATTGGTAACCGCGACGCTCAATGCACCGCCGGTTGCGACCAACGGCCCGACCACCACGAAATTCCTGTGCAGTTCGACTCAGCAGTGTTATCAGTTCGCCGCCACCGACCCGAATGGTGGAACGTTGACCTGGTCAATGTTGAGTGGGACCGGGACGATTACTTCCGGTGGGAACTGGTGTTTCACTCCGGCGGCATCCGGAACGTACAACGCATCGGTCGTCGTTACCGATTCCTGCGGCGCCAAAGATACCGCGACGATCACCTACACGGTGACGTTGAACGCGAAGCCGGTGGCGGTTGATCCGGCGACTCCGGTCAATCTGTTCCAGTGCAGTGCGACTCAAATCTGCTACCAGTTTGGCGCGAGCGACGCCAACGGCGGTTCGCTGGTGTGGACGAAATTGTCCGGCAGCGGTTCTGTCACGAGCGGCGGAAACTGGTGCTTCACGCCGGCCGGCTCTGGTGCCTACACGGCCGTGGTAAAAGCGGAAGATTCCTGCGGTGCGGCGGACACAACGACGTTGACATACAATGTCACGGTCAACGGCGCCCCGACACTGGCATTTGGCAACGACACCACATTGAATTTGTGCAATCCTCAGCAGGTTTGCCTGGCATACACGGTCTCCGATCCGCAGGGATTGGGGAAATTGACGGAAGCCATGATCTCCGGATTTGGCAGCATCGACACCGCCAATAACAAGATCTGCTTCACGCCATCGACAACCGGAACGTTTACATTCATCGCCAGCGTGACCGATTCGTGTGGTTTGAGCAAGGTGGACACGGTGGTGGCCAACGTGACGATGCTGGCTCACCCGCAGATCAGTTGTCCGAGCGGACCGATCAATCTGACGCTCTGTCAGGCAGGTCAGGTCTGTCAGGCGCTCGCCATTACGCCGGCCAACGCGACGGTTACGACAAACCTCGGAACTTATTCCGGCGGTCAACTCTGCTTTGCCGCCAATACAACCGGTACATACAATGCCCAGGTGATCGCGACGACTTCCTGCGGCGCCGATACCTGTAACTTGACATTCAATGTCACGATCAGCCAGCCGCCCGATCTGGTCTGTCCCGGCACGCAGAACGTCTTCATCTGCGCTCCCGGTCAGGTCTGTATTCCGGTGGGTGGTGCGCCGGTAGCGACCTGGACGGTCACGCCGATTGGAACGTATTCCAGCGGTAACGTCTGCTTCAACGCCGACACGACCGGTCATTATGTGCTGAAAGTCAAAGCCAGCACACCGTGCGGTATTGATTCCTGTAATCTTGTCGTTGACGTAACGGTCAACTCGCGGCCGGTTGCGGTCGATCCGCCATCGTCGGTGGACACTTTCCTCTGTGCGGCTGCACAGATTTGCCGTCAGTTCACAGCGGGCGATCCGAATGGCGGTACGCTCAGCTGGACCCGTCTGTCGGGTGCCGGTACGGTCACCGGCGGCGGACAGTGGTGCTTCACGGCCAATGCCAGCGGCGCCTATGCCATAATTGCCAAAGTGAGTGATTCCTGCGGCGCGGCAGATACGGTGTCGATGACATATAATGTCACGATCAACACTCCGCCCACGCTGTCGCTCGGGCCCGATACGACCATCTTCCAGTGCTTACCCGGGCAGGTTTGCCTGAGCTATACCCTGACTGATCCGAACAACAACGGCCTCAGTGCGTCGTTGCTATCCGGTACCGGCACACTCTCAACCGGACCCAATACGCTGTGCTTCACGCCGACAGTCGCCGGTGTTTACACGTTTGTCGTCGAGGCATCGGACAACTGCAATGCGAAAGCGCGCGACACGATCAATGTGACGGTCAACCTGAACCGTCCGCCGGTTGTCAATGCCGGTTCCGACCAGACGGTGTTCCAGTGCACTCAGCAGGGTATTTGCTGGCCGACCAGTGCGAGCGATCCGGACGGCAATCTTGCCACCGTGCAGCTCATCAGCGGACCCGGAACATATGCGAGCAACCAGATTTGCTTCACGCCCACCGGCACGCTGAACTATGAATTCGTCCTGAAGGCGACCGATGCCTGTGGTCTGGTTGCCTACGATACCGTCGTGGTTTACTACACACTGAACAGCCCGCCGGTCGCACATGCGGGGAACGACACAACGGTGTTCCAGTGCAGCCCGGCTTCGATTTGTATGCCGGCCAATTGCACTGATCCTAACGGCAATCTGACAACATGCGCCTTGATTTCCGGTCCGGGCAGCTATGACGGCACCAATATCTGTTTCACCCCGGCAACATCAGGGAATTACACGTTCATCATTGAAGCGACCGACGCCTGCAATCTCAAGGGACGTGATACCGTTGTCGCTCATGTGACGTTGAACTCCGGTCCGGTCTGTCATATTCCGAACGACACGACCATTTTCCAGTGTGCGACCACGCAGGTTTGTCTGCCGGTCTCCGCCACCGACGCCGACAACAATCTGACATCGTGTCAGATTCTCTCCGGCCCCGGCTCTCTTGCCGGCGGCAACTGGTGTTACACTCCCAGTGGAACGCAGTCGGTGACGGTGCAGATCAAGTGCACCGATGCCTGCGGCGCTGAGTGCACCAGCCAGTTCAAAGTTGATTTCATCGTGAACCAGCCCCCGCAGATAGCGTTTGGCGCGGATACCACGATGTTCCTCTGTGCTTCGACTCAGGTCTGTCTGCCATACACGGCGTTTGATCCGAACGATCCGCGTCCGCGCACAATCACTCTGGTCTCAGGGCCCGGAACGCTCGATCTGCCGAACTCACAGGTTTGCTTTACTCCTGCGGCGACCGGCACGTACAGCTTTGTCGTGAAGATTCAGGATGAGTGCGGCGCGTCTGCGCAGGACACGATCAGTGTAGGTATTACGCTGAATCAGCCGCCGGTTGCTTCGGCCGGACCTGACCAGACCAAGTTCGTCTGCGATTCGCTGGCGACTATTTGCTGGCCGGCTTCGTGCAGCGATCCGAATAGCAATCTGGCCACGTGCCTGTTCAACGGTCCCGGTACGTACGACGGCTCGCAGATTTGTTTCCAGCCGGCAATCACCGGCGCCTACTTGTTCACGCTCAAGGCGACCGATTCCTGCGGCGTGACGGTAACTGATACGGTCGTGGTGAACGTTACGATCAACGGCAAGCCGAACGTTGTCTTTGGCACCGACACGACTCTGTTCCTGTGTGCTCCGCAGCAGATTTGCCTCGGCTACATGGTAACTGATCCGAACGGTATGGCGAAACTTACCGAGACGATGGTCTCCGGTTTTGGTTCGATAGACACCGCCTTGAACAAGATCTGCTTCACACCATCGGCCTCCGGCACGTATGACTTCATCGTCAGCGTCACCGATTCCTGTGGTGCGACCGATCTGGATACAATCCGTGCGAACGTGACATTTGGCGAGCATGCTCATATTAATTGCCTTACCAGCCCGATCACCGCATCGCTCTGCGCGACCGGTCAGGTCTGTCAGGCGATTTCGATAACGCCGGCCAGTGCCACGGTAACGACATCGTTTGGTACCTACAGTGGCGGCAATCTCTGCTTCCAGGCGGACAGTTCCGGGACGTACAACATTCGCATCATAGCGTCGACCGCGTGCAGTTCCGACACCTGCAATCTCACGTTCAATGTGACGATCGGCCAGGCGGCTCAGATTACTTGTCCTGCTCCGCAGACCAGGTTCATATGTCAGGCCGGGTCGGTTTGCATACCTGTTACGGTCATGGGGGCAGGGGCGACAGTCACGGTTACACCGATCGGGACGTATAGCGCCGGCAACGTCTGCTTCCAGGCGGACACGACCGGACACTATGTGCTCAAAGTGAAAGCGAGTACGACCTGTGGCTCTGACTCCTGTCAGATCACGGCAGATATCACGATCAACAGCCGACCGGTGGCAGTGAATCCGGCAACACCGAAGGATACGTTCCTGTGTGCGTCGGCTCAGATTTGTTATCAGTTTGCGGCGACCGATCCGAATGGCGGTTCGCTGACCTGGAATAAGCTCTCCGGCGCCGGATCGATCAGCCCGAGCGGTGCGTGGTGTTTCACTCCCGGTGCCAACGGTGCATACACGGCGGTTGCGGTGGTGAGCGATTCATGCGGGGCAGCCGATACGACGACGCTGACGTACAATGTCACGCTCAATCTTCCGCCGACCGTGACGCTTGGTCCGGATAAGGTGAAGCCGATCTGCCTGCCGGGTCAGATATGCGTGAATTACACGGTTGCGGATCCGAACAACAACGCGGTGCTTGAGCAATTGATTTCCGGTCCCGGAACGATCGATACGCTGGCGAACACGGTCTGTTTCACGGCGGCGGTGTCCGGCACGACGACCCTGATTGTCAAGGTGACCGATGCCTGTGGCGCTTTTGCGCAGGATACGATCAATGTGGTGGTGAATCTGAATCAGCCGCCGGTGATCAGCGCCGGTGCGGACATTAGTGTCTTCCAGTGCACGCCGGCACAGCTCTGTTATCCGATCACCGCTTCTGATCCGAACAACAATCTGGACAGTGTCAAGGTGATCAGTGGAACCGGGACGATCGTCAATAACGCCGGCAACCGGACGATTTGCTTCACTCCATCGGGCAGTGGAGTCTACACTTTCATTCTGAGAGCGGTAGACAGTTGCGGAGCCTCGGCGCAGGATACGGTAGCTTACACGGTGACCGTGAATGCCCCGCCGGTCTGTGTGGTGCCGAACGACACGGTCATATTCCAGTGCATACCAACGCCGGTCAGTCTGGCGCTCTCCGGAACCGATCCGGACAATAACTTCGACCATTGTGAAATCGTCAGTGGTCCGGGCTCGATCGTGAGCGGCCACTGGAATTACACACCATCAGGCGATGAAATTCGCAAAGTGGTCGTCATGTGTGTGGACCAGTGCGGCGCGATTTGCAAGGATTCGTTCAATATCGAGTTTAAGCTAAATGCACCGCCGGTAGTCAACAGCGGCAAGGACACGACCTATTTCATGTGCCAGTCCGGAACGATCTGCTGGCCGGTGACGGCGAGCGATGAAGACCATAACCTGATGTCGGTGCAGCTTCTGTCCGGCCCGGGATCGTACAATACGTTGACTCACCAGATCTGCGCCAACGTGACATTTGCCGAAGGTCAGACGCAGGTGTTGGCGTTTGTCGTCAAGGCGACCGATTCGTGCAACGCCGTTTCGTACGACACGACCAATGTCACGGTGAAATTCAATCATGCGCCGGTGATTTCGGCCCCGCCCGATTTCACGGCATATCTGGATCAGGTCGGTCAGTTGTGCTTTGATGTCAATGTCACCGACGCTGACAACAATCTCAACACGGTCACGGTGAGTCCGGTGGGGACGTACAATTCGACGACGCACCAGATCTGTTTCACCGCGACGACCACCGGTCAGCAGTGCCTGGTGATCACCGCGACCGACGCCTGCAATCGCACGGTGGTTGATACGGTGTGTATCGAAGTCGTGATTGACGAGTGCATTCACGTTCAGATAGAGAAATCGCACGATGTGCTTCAGGGACGATTCACGGACCTGAACATCTTCCTCAACGGTTCCGGCAAGAAGCTGGGCGGGTTTGATCTTCTGGTCGCGTATGATGCGTCGGCCTTGACGCCGATGGGTGTCACGCTCGGTCAACTGCTCACCAACTGCGGATGGGAGTACTTCACCTATCGGCAGGGGGCCAATGGCAACTGCGGTTCGGCCTGTCCGAGCGGTCTGTTGCGGATCGTGGCGCTGGCGGAGACCAACAACGGTGCGTACCACCCGACCTGTTATTTCGATAATATGGTTGGATCGATGGCGACGATTCAGTTCCTGGTGAGCAACGATCGGACGCTGGAGTGCCAGTTCTCGCCGGTCAGTTTCTACTGGATCGATTGCAACGACAACAGCTTCTCGTCGAAATTCGGTGATACGCTCTGGGTTTCACGCAATGTGTATAGTCTGGAGCTGACCAATATCGCAAACTACAACACGGTGCTTCCGGGGTACTTCGGCATCCCGAACCAGTGCATCATTAATCCGGGTCCGGGGAAAATATCGGGCCAGCGCTGTGTGGACTTCATCAACGGCGGCGTGGATATCGTCTGCGCCGATTCGATCGATGCCCGCGGGGATATCAACTTGAACTCCGTCTCATACGAAGTCGCCGACGCGGTGATGTTCACCAATTACTTCGTGGTTGGGCTGAGTGCGTTCGGTAACAATCCCCAGCATGTTCAGGGGTCGATTGCCGCCAGTGATGTCAACGCCGACGGTCTATCGCTCACGGTGGCCGATCTGGTGTATCTGATCAGGGTGATTGCGGGCGATGCGGTCCCGACTCCCAAGGTGGTCGCGGGACATGAACCGAAGGCTGAGATTGCCGTCAACAACGGCATACTGGAAATATCCAAGACTGAAGTTCCAGTTGGGGCGTTGTATATCGTGCTTAACGGCAATGTTCATCCGCAACTTCACGAAGCGGCAACGAACATGGAAATGAAGTACGGTTTCGACGGGACCGACACCCGGGTGCTGGTCTTTGCGATGAACGGCCGGGCGTTCTTGGATAAGGGACCGGTGCTGTATCTCAAGGATGGCCGTGGGGTGAAGTCGGTCGAAGCGGGCAGTTACAACGGTGAGGTGATCGCGACCAAGTTGCATGCGTTGCCGACGACGTATGAGTTGAGTCAGAACTACCCGAATCCGTTCAATCCGATGACGACGATAGAATTCGCTTTGCCGACCGCCGGCAAGTGGAGTCTGTCGATTTACAATATTCTGGGCCAGGAAGTGGCCACGTTTGGTGAAAGTAGTGATGCTGGTTACTACAAAATCGAGTGGGATGCCGGTAGATACGCTTCAGGTGTCTACCTCTATCGTCTGACGGCTGGTAACTACAGCGCCACCAGGAAGATGGTATTACTCAAGTAGTGCTGTTCTTCCGATTGAACAAGGAGCCCTCCGCAAGGAGGGCTTTTTGTTTATGGGAGGGGGAATTTGCACGGAATAGTCCACGATGGGCTTGCGGATGTAGGGCAGATTGTCTATATTAGGTGTGTGACCCATGTGGGTCGGAGGGGGCTACCCTCACAAATCATCAACATACCCAAAATCTGGAGGAGGAAACGCTATGGCTCGGAATACCTATGGATCTCCACGCCGTTCCCGCCTGAAGCCGATTGCATTCATGCTCGCTGTTGTCGTTGTCGCCTTGATTCCGTTCGTCATCATGAGCGGCTGCTTCCAGCGAACTTCCAATGTCAGCAGACAGGACAACTCAGTTCGCGCAAGCGAACAAGCAAATAGAGGAAGCACAGAAGTATCCCTTCAATCGAGTCCGCACGATACCTGCATCGCGGCGCCGCCGAATGATCCTCCTAAGGACTCCGCCAAAGGCCCGACCCATGACTCTCAAGCGAGTATTCAGATATATGGTGGTGTCGATGTCCAGCAGAACAATTCTGTGGAGGCCAGTCTACAAACTCAAGGCGGCGCCGGTCGATCCTCGTGCTGTGCCCGCGGGCACCAGAGGCGAGTTCCACACTGCCCTGATTGCGAATTGTGGATTGAACTGGAACTCAGGAACAGAAGATGCGACAGCATTTTGAGAACCATAGATTTGGGCAAGGATACCATGACCATTTGCACGCTCTCCGGAGAGTGTAGAAGACGCTACTTTGACTTTCCCAAATCGTGGATACAGCTCAAACTTGGATGTGTCGAAGGGATCACCTTTGCAGTAATCCTGTGCCTCACGTTCCTCTTGATGTTTCTCTTTGGACACTCTGAGATGCCTTGGAGGAAAGGGATCAATCCAGATTGTCGTGATGCGACGGGCATACCGGTGGAGGATGCTGCCAAGGCTGCAAGCGTGCAAGCGGAATCGACTGTAGAAGTGACCAAGGCTGAGTGCCTTGAGGAATTGAGGCAACACAAAAGCAGCGCAATAAACATCCGAAGAACTCTTGCAAAGGTGCTGTGGGCACAGGATTTCGGTCCGATAGCCTATGATGTTCACTCGGGGGACTTTGAGATCAGACCGTACCGAGGGATGATTCACTGGTTCCGGGATGTGAGTGAAAAGGCCCTCAGCGTATTTTTGATTCTTGCATTTGATCTCTTTTTGGCCAAGGCAGTCGGGTATGTGTGGCACTACGCCTCAGGAGACGGCTGGCGATTGGCCTATCTTCCGGCTGACATCAATATTGCATTGGCCGTGGTTGGATGGGCGCTGATTATCGATGGTTTCATACAAGTCGCCGCTATGGTGGATGCGCCTGGGGTTAGCCACACACTTGATTCGCTCATAGTCGTCGTAGCCGGCTTTGTTGTAATGATAGTAGAGGCCAAGCCCGGAAACGTAAATCTAGTGAGCTTTAGCGTAGGAGACCCAAAGTGGCTCGCCCCTGTCTTGGCGCTAGTAATCGCCCTGCTGTTTGTAACGAGAGCGTTGGCGTCGTACTGGGAGGCTAAGACTTATCACCTTGAATCACACACCCTGAAAATGCTCCAGAGGATCCAATGTCCAAATGGTAATGCAGGGGGCTCAACCCCTCCAGGGACTGATGGTCCCGCTACTCCTCCTCCAACCGCGGGGCCATCCGCGCCGAATACTCCACCTGCGCAACCTGCGCAACCTGCGCAACCTGCGCAACCTGCGCAACCTGCGCAACCTGCGCAACCTGAAACTTCGGGAACGACTGAAAGCTCAGGAACTACTGGAGAAGTATGAGAATCCTGTATGCTTAGACTTTAGCTTGACGTCATCTGATGCCGGGGTGCTATCGAAAGTGTCTCGGCATTTTCTCAGTCCCCTAAATCCACCACCGTCGCGCCCCAGCCGCCGCCGGTGCCGCCATCGTGCCAATAGGAGACAACATTGGGGTGACTTGCCAATGTGGAGCGGACAATCTCTCGCTGGACGCCGATCCCCTTGCCGTGCACTACTCTAATCTGGGTGACGCCGCGCTTCAGGCACTCTTCGATATAAGCGAGGAGTGCCTCCCTGGTTTCGTTGGGGCGGAACTGGTGGAGATCCAGTGTGCCGTCGATAGGATATTCCTGCGGATCATCCATGCGTTATCTCACCATGTCAAAACTGCACGAAAATTGAATTCTCTTCGTCATCTCACGAGAACTTGCCAACCGGAGATTCGTATGTCATCTTATCAGCTGAATCTCTACGATACACCAATATAAGGAGCCACCTATGGCCACAGCCACCAAGATTCCAGCGGCCCCGACCTGGGACCTCGAATCAATATTCCCGGGCGGAAGCGGTTCGCCCAAACTCAAAGAATTCCGTGCCACCGTTCGCGCCAATCTCTCCAAGCTGACCGATCAGTTCAAGTCCCTGCCTGCAACTCTGGACAAGGTTTCTCTGCCGGCCTGGCGTGACTTTGTTGTCGCGCTCCAGAAGACCGGCGAAGAACTGGAACTGGTCCGGTCGTTCTCCAGCTGTCTGTTGGCGCAGAATGTCGCCGATGATGGTGCGCAGGCGATCGGCGCCGAGGCCGACGAACTATCATCGATCTGGGACAAGGCGAAAGCCGGTTTCGCGGCAATGGCGGCCAAGCAGACCGATGCCGTCTGGAACGACCTGATGGGACAGGCGGAAATCTCGTCGGTGGGGTTCTTTCTCAACGAAGTGCGTGATGACGCCCGTGAGAAGATGTCGTCAGAACTTGAAACCCTCGCGTTGGGACTCGCCGTCAACGGCTATCATGCGTGGAACCGTCTGTATGACAAGATGGCCGGGGATCTTCGAGTGGACTTCGAAGCCAACGGCGAGAAGAAACAGCTCTCGCTCGGGCAACTTCACACGTATATGGACAATCCGGATCGCGCGATTCGCAAGAAGGCGTTTGAGAAACTCGTCGAAGCCTGGAGTTCCCGTGCTGATCTGGCGGCAATGGCGTTGAATGCTCAGGCTGGATTCCGCCTCAGTCTCTATGAGAACAGGGGATGGAAATCCACCCGGCACGAGCCGCTCAAACTGAATCGTTTGAAACAGGAAACGCTGGATGCCATGTGGCACGTGATCGGCCAGAATACGTCGCGTCTGAAACCGTACATCGAAGCAAAGAAGAAGGTGCTCGGGATCGACAAATTCCGCTGGTATGACGAATCAGTGGCGTGCGATCGCTCGGAGCGGAAATTCCCGTACGACGAAGCGGTGGAGTTTATCGTAGAAAACGCAGCTTCGTTCTCTCCGCATCTGGCCGATTTCTGCCGGATGGCGACATCGAAGCGGTGGATCGAAGCTGAAGATCGGGCCGGCAAGGCGGCGGGTGGATTCTGCACGTTCCTCGGGCTGCATCGCCAGAGCCGGATATTCATGACCTATGCCGGGACGTTTGAGAACCTGATGACGCTGTCCCATGAGTTGGGGCACGGCTACCATTCACATGTATTGAGCGACCGTCCGTATTTCTCGATGTGGTATCCGATGGGTCTGGCCGAGACAGCTTCGATTTTCAACGAACTTCTGACGTGTGACGCTGCTCTGAAGCAGGCCAAATCGCCTGATGAAAAGTTGATGCTCACCGATCAGGTGCTGGGTCAGGCGTATACGTTCTTCTGCAATATTCAATCCCGTTATCTGTTTGATTGTGCGTTTTATGAGGAACGCCGCGCCGGAGTCGTACCGCGAGAACGGCTCAATGAGCTGATGATTGAGGCTCAGAAGAAGGCGTTTGGTCCCCTTCTTGACGAATCGGGCTACCATCCGATGTTCTGGGCGTCCAAGCTGCACTTCTTTATTACCGACACACCGTTCTACAATTTTCCGTACACGTTCGGGTATCTCTTTGCCGGCGGCGTCTATGCCCGGGCAAAGGAGGAAGGGAAGTCATTTGCGGACAAGTATCGCGCCCTACTGGCGGATACCGGCGGCATGACCACCGAACAGCTCGCCCAAAAGCACCTTGGGGTCGATTTGACCAAGGAAGATTTCTGGGTCAGCGCGGTCAACCGGTCGCTGGCGCAGGTTGATACGTTTGTCGGTCTGGCCGGCAAGTAATCTGGTCTCCCATAATGCTGTCCGACCGGGCTAATCCCGGCCGGACAGCCGTTTTTCCTCACCATATCCCCATGTCCCCCTGTTTTTTCCGCATCGGCGCAACCTTGGCCATTTGGCGCCGTACTAGTACAAGAGTGAGGCATTTTCGAAGTTTGTGATTCTTTTGGAGTAACCCAACATGAAGAAGATTGTAATAATCGCCATTGCTGTGCTCATCGTCGGAGCCGGGGTGTTTCTTTTTGCCCGTGACGGCTCAGCCAAGAAGGACGAAGGATTCAAGACTGTAGCGATTAAGAAGAGCTCTATTATTGATAAGGCGCTGGCGGTCGGCAAGATCGAACCAAAGCGCGAAATCAACGTCAAGTCCGTTCTCTCCGGTATCGTTAAGAAGGTGTATGTCGAAGTTGGCGACTCCGTCCATGTGGGGGACCCGCTGTTCGATGTCGCTCCTGATCCGACGCCGATGGAATTTGCGCAGGCCAAGCGGGAAGTGGAAATTGCACAGGTCGATTACGATATCGTCAAGAAAGAATACGATCGTTCCCTCTCTCTCAAGGACAAGCAACTGATCTCTTTCCAGGAATTCGATGCTCAGAAGTCGCGCCTCGACGGCGTTGACCTTCGCCTCAAACTGGCCAAAGAACGGCTCGCGCTTACCGTGACCGGCAAAGCGACCGTGGCGGACCGCAATGTCGACAACATCATCAAGTCGACCGTAAACGGCACCGTGCTCACTCGTGAGGTTGAAGAAGGGGACCCGGTCGTGCCGCTGACATCGTATCAGGCCGGCACCAATATGATGACGATCGCCTACATGGAAGATCTTCTGTTCAAGGGGAATGTTGACGAAATCGATGTCGGCAAGCTGCACGAACAAATGCCGGCTGAAATCGAAATTGGCGCCATCCCGAACAAAAAGATCAAAGGGAATTTGAACCGCATTTCTCCCAAGGCTCACAAGGAAGAAGGGTCAACGCTGTTCGAAGTCGAAATCACGATCGACAAAGACACCACCGTGACTTTCCTTCGCGCCGGATATAGCGCCAACGCCAATATCATTATCAATCGCAAAGACTCCGTAGTTGTGGTGCCGGAACGACTGGTGAAAGTGAAAGACTCCGTGTCGACAGTCGAGATTAAGGATGCGACCGGCATCGTGACCACCCGCACGATCAAGACCGGGCTGTCTGACGGTATCAATATTGAAGTTATCGAAGGGCTCGTCGTAGGTGACTCGGTGATCGAACGCCCGCCCAAAGAAATAACGGCTGACTAAGAACGACGCGACAGAAAGCAGATTATGCAGCCGTTGAGAATAGTAAAGCAGTTTTTGACCGACATGCGGAGACAGAAGCTCCGCACGCTGCTGACGACGTTCGGCATCTTCTGGGGAACCTGTTCGATTGTCCTCCTCTTCGCCTTCGGCAAGGGAATCCGGGAACAGCAGGTCAAGTCCCAGAAGGGGATGGGGGAGAATATCGCCATCTACTGGCCCGGTATAACTTCCAAGGATTTCCAGGGACTGCCACACGGGCGCCGGGTATCATTCACCGAAGATGACATCTCAACGATCAAGAGCAAGGCGCCGAGCGTTGCCCGCATATCGCCGGAATACTCCAAGTGGAATGTCAGCCTCAAAGTAGGCAAGAATAATACGCTTCGGAATATTGTCGGTGTCTGGCCGGAGTTCGGGGAGATGCGCAATCTGATTCCGGATTACGGTTCACGGTTTCTCAATGACTCAGATCATGAAGACAAGCGGCGGGTGGTGTTTATCGGCGATCTGCTCGCGAAGGATCTGTTCGGGGAAACACCGGCGGTCGGCCAAGTGATTCTCATCAATGGAACACCGTTCACGGTGATCGGCGTGATGAAGCACAAAGAACAGGACAGTTCATATAATGGCCGAGACGCCCGCAAGGCGTTCATTCCGGCGTCGACTTTCAAGACCATGTACTCCAGCCGCTATCTCAACGATTTCGTCGTTCAGGCAAAAGAGAGTTCGACCATGCGGTCGGTGAAGCGGGAAATTCTCGAAGTCATGGGAGCCAGGTATCGATTTGACCCGGAAGACAAGGAAGCGCTTTCGGTGTGGGATACGACTGAAGGGATGTCGTTCGTGAAGAACTTCTTTGGCGCCTTCCAGTGGTTTCTGGTCGGTATCGGTATCGCTACGCTGATTACCGGTGCCATCGGGGTCAGCAATATCATGCATGTGGTGCTTGAAGAACGGACCAAGGAAATCGGCATCAAGATGGCGCTGGGCGCCCGACGCGGGTTCATCATCATGCAGTTTCTCGTTGAAACTCTGCTCATAACCGGTATCGGCGGCATAATGGGATTTTTGCTCGCCTGGGGAATCGTGGCGGTTGTTCCGTCGAGCATATACCAGTATGTAGGGCAGCCCAGAGTAGATGTAACGATAGGCATTCTCATTACGCTTTTGCTTGGAGTGATCGGCGTGATCGCCGGCATTTTCCCGGCGCGACGAGCCGCAAACCTTCAACCTGTCCAGGCTCTCAAGCTGTTCTGAGTTAGTTATGCAGTGGTCAACAGTCTATAACGTCTTCATTCGTGATTTCCGCAAACAGAAGAAGCGGATTACCCTGACGATCGTTGCTCTTTGCTGGGGGACGATCTCGATCATGCTGCTTTTGGGATTCGGCGAAGGACTCCACCACCAGTTGAGCATTAACAATAAGGGTATGGGGGATGGTCTCGCGGTCCTCTGGCCCGGCCAGACCAGCATCCCGTACAAGGGCCTCGGCAAGGGGAGAGCGATCCGGTTTGTCGAAGATGATATCGAGTATATCAAGTCCCGCATTCCGGAACTTCGTGAAGTCGGCGGCGAGTATCAGCGCTGGGGAGCCGAAATTCGGTATGGAACCAGAGTAGTGAGCGAGCATGTCAATGGCGTGACTCCCAATTATGAAGAGATGCGCTACCATATCCCGCGCATGGGCGGGCGGATGATCAACGATCTAGACATGAGATTGAAGCGGCGCGTGGTGTTCCTTGGAGAACGTCTCATGGAGCGGCTTTTCGGCACGGACACGACAAAGAGTGAAGACGAGATTTCCGATTACTTCTCCGGTCCGAAAGAGACGGTGAAAGCCGAGGATGTGGTAGGCAAGGAAGTGCTGATCAACGGCATTCCGTTCACGGTGGTCGGCGTCATGGTGCACAAGATGCAGATGAACAGTTACGAGGGGATGGACGAAGACAAGGCGACTATTCCGCTGACCACGTTCCGCGCTATTTTCGGCGATCCCTGGCTGGACAACATGATCTATGCCCCATACGATCTTGACCAGATGAAGGCGGTCGAAGTAAAGGTCCGGGAAGCGCTGGCCGCCAAATACAAATTTGATCCCAAAGACGAGCGTGCCCTGAGTTTGTGGGATGTCGCCGCCAGCAACCGGGAAATGAACAATGTGCTTTTGGGCATCAAGATATTTCTGGGGATTATCGGCGGATTGACGCTGTTGATTGCCAGTGTCGGCGTGGCCAATATCATGTATGTGTCCATAAAAGAGCGGACCCGCGAAATCGGGATCAAGATGGCGGTGGGGGCGCGGCGGATCTACATCCTAACGCAGTTCCTTCTGGAGGCCATCCTGATAACCTTTACCGGGGGATTCCTCGGTATGGGTATAAGCATCGCCGCAACGGAGATTTTCAAGCGGATAGATATCAAATCCGATGTCCTGTCCTTTATGGGGCGCCCGACTATCTCAATTGAGATTGGCCTGATCGTGGTGTCCATTCTTGGAATCATGGGGTTGTTGGCCGGGCTTTTTCCGGCAATGCGGGCGGCATCGGTAAGTCCGGTGGAATCGCTGCGGTACGAATAAGGAGACTACAATCGTGTTAGAAGTGGCAAGAGATAGACAGCTTATCGACATGCAGCAGGTACGCAAAGCGTACACGACGGGCAAGGTCACGTTTGAAGCGCTCAAGGGAGTAGATTTCAATGTGAAGAAGGGGGAGTTCGTGGCGATTGTCGGGCCTTCGGGATCGGGCAAGTCGACCATGATGAATATCATAGGCTGTTTGGACATCCCCTCCGATGGATCTTACCTGCTCGACGGGGTGATGGTAAACACCCTCAACTCAAACCAGCTGGCCGATATTCGGAATCAGAAGATCGGTTTTGTGTTTCAGGCATTCAACCTGCTGCCGTATGCGACGGCATATGAGAATGTCGAAGTTCCTCTGCTTTTCGCCAAAGTAGGCGCCAAGCAGCGACGGGACCGCATTATGGAATTGCTGAACAAAGTGGGGTTGGCGAACAAGGTGAATAACAAGCCGACCGAGATGTCGGGCGGTGAAATGCAGCGTGTGGCGGTCGCGCGGGCGCTCGCCAATGACCCGGAAGTTATTCTGGCTGACGAGCCGACCGGTAACCTGGACACCAAGTCCGGCACCGGGATTGTCGACTTATTCCACGAGATGTGGCAGTCCGGCAAGACCATCATTATCATTACGCATGACCTGAATATCGCGCGGCAGACGAGCCGGGTGGTGAAGATCAAAGACGGTTTGATCGACACGAACGGCAACGGGGCCTGAATAATACCCTCAGGCGATCTTAGAGCGGCCTGCTTGGTCACCCAAGCTGGCGTTCGTGCTTTGTATCAACTTACTGTCCCTGCTCACCAGGATCGGGATTGTCTACATCCAATCTCATTGAGTTAATTCTCTCTGTTCATCGTTGCGCCCCCTCAAATCCTGATTATATTGACCGCCGAATCATCGTGAAGCAGATAAAGGCATACGTATGAGCACTCCAGATACCCGGCCGAAACGAAGTCTCTTTCGGCATCCGTTGGCGGCAATAGGCGGCGCACTTGTATTGTCCGGCGCATTCCTGTTCGTCATACTCTTTCTAATGGACGTCACCTCCCACAGCGAAAATCCGTACAGTTCGCTGGTCACATTTGTCTTTGTCCCGGCGATTATCACTACCGGCGCGCTGTTGTTCCTGTGGTCTATCCGGGTACAGGTTAAGGCGGCTCGCAAAGCCGGAGAGAAAGTCCATTTCAATCTGTACATAGACCCGACCGATCCGCGCTACATGCGCAACCTCTGGCTCTTTCTGGGGTTGGCTGCAGTGCTCATCACCGTCGTGTCGTATAGCGGGTACCGTGCTTATGAATCTACCGACTCTGTCGCCTTCTGCGGCAAGACGTGCCACACGGTGATGGAACCGCAGTATGTGACGTACATGAATTCACCGCATGCACGGGTCCCCTGCGTGGAGTGTCATATCGGCCCCGGTGCATCATTTTATGTTCGTTCCAAGATCGACGGTACTCGTCAATTGATTCGAACCGCCACGAATTCCTATTCACGACCCATCCAGACACCGGTGAAAAACCTTCGACCGGCGCAGCAGACGTGCGAAGGCTGCCACTGGCCGCAGCAATTCTGGGGAGATAAATACATAACCAAGACCTACTATAAGCCGGATTCAGTCAACTCGCCATGGACTATCAGTCTCCTGGTCAAGGTTGGCGGCGGTAATCCGCGAACCGGCAAGTTGGAAGGAATCCACTGGCATATGCTTGGGGAAAGCAAAGTCGAGTATATCGCGACCGACGAAAAGCGGCAGGAGATTCCCTGGGTACGCTTGACCAAACAAGACGGGACAGTCGTGGTCTACAAGGACCCGGATGTTCCGGCTCCCGATCTCAATGATCCCAAGAATGAGATTCGTCAGTTCGACTGCATGGATTGTCACAACCGTCCCAGCCACAAATTCCTGGCGCCGGCGACGGCGTTGAATCTGGCTTTGTCCACGCGCAATATTTCGGCGCAACTTCCATACATCCGTCAGGAAGGGCTCGACCTGTTGAATGCCGCGTATGAAACGCGCGATCAGGCAGAAAAGGCGATAGCCACTGGATTGAATGACTATTATGAAAAAGGGTACCCGGCTGTAGCATCACAGAGTGGCGCCGAGATCAAGCAGGCGATCGAAACGCTTCAGCGGATCTACCGCGAGAACTTCTTCCCGGAGATGAAGACCGACTATCGCGTGCGAGAAAACAACCTCAGCCACTTTGTCAACGACGGTTGCTTCAGGTGTCACGATCGGAAGAAAGTGAATGACAAGGGAGAGCAGATCTCGTCGGTCTGCACGACCTGCCATTTGATAGTGGCCCAGGGTCCATCGGAAAAGCAATCCGAGCTGGTCAGCAATATTGGCGGGCTCGAGTTTGAGCACCCCGGTGGCGGTGACGACTGGAAAGAAAACAAATGCACGAGTTGCCATACCCCGGATTCAGGGTATTGAGAACGTAATCCATTGTCGCAGAGATAGAAGGCTCGCTGCTACAGCGGGCCTTTTCTATGCATACACATGGCCGCGGCCGGCGGCCGGTGTGAGCATTCTCCTCAGGCCCAGGCAGTATTTGCTTGCAAGACGTACCATCAACCCTATATTACTACTAAAATGGTCTGATTAGTCAATATCACACATGACAATGTGATCCGAATCGAAATGTGCGCCGGCTCTTGCCGGTTGCACGTAATCCGTGTCGGGTGAGACGCACAGAGCATGACATCGGCGATCATTTATTCCCGGAGCCGTCTCGCCGCCTGACCCTTTCCATAGCGCAGCAGTTAACCGAATTCTATAGAACCTCTGTTTCAGGGAGAGTGTACCTATGAGCAGTTGGCTGGTAGCAGGCATAATCATCCTTGGTGTGGGTGCGGTGATCTCGATCTTTTTATTTGGCCTGGTCGTCAAAGATCTTCGGGAACCCAAGGCTCCAAAGTAGCGGCGGATTTCGTTCAGAGTTTGTTGCATGGCATTTTGCTGTCGGCGTTCACTTGTTGAGCGCCGGGGCCGCGCGATCTGCCCCGGCCGGTCCGACGGCCGCGTTACAATAGTAGAGTTGGTGGGCCCATTTCGAGAGCGCGGCGGTCGTTCGTGATGAAAACTCGTGATGAAAATCACGAAGTAAGTGCGGGTCATTCACGGCAATCGCCCGACTTTTCCCCCGCTTTCGGTCTCCCAAACGACTTGTCCACAGCGCTTGTACCAATGAAACATATTGTTGTGTAATGAGTTACAACGTATGCACGGGTTCCTTCGTATAACTGTAAAGAGCTGAGGTAAAGGGTAAAAAAAAGTTGACATTGGGCCTTAGGAAGTCATAATTATTGCCTTCAAATTCGCGGGGTGAGGCCCTGCGACGGACAGTTGCGTCATTTAGCGACTTTTGAGTTGAGAGGTAATTGCCGAGAGGTGTCTCGGCAGAGGTGCAAAGAGCGGAAAGACTACGAAATGAGTGAACAGGATGTGCGCAGCTTGCAACGCATGCGTGTGTCCTTTTTTTTCGCCCATACAATAACCTAATACACCCAGTTAGAAAGGGATACTCCGATGACCAAACGTTTGACCCTCGCTTTTGCGGCGCTGATGCTGCTGGCTTTGATAGCCGGTTGCAGCAAGCCCCCGGATGTCGAAATCCAGGCGGCCAGTGCGGCAATTGACCAGGCTCGCACAGCTGAAGCTGAAGCGTACGCTCCGGCTTCCTTCCGTACCGCGACTGACAGCCTGAACGCTGCCAATGCCGAAAAGACCACCCAGGATGGGAAATTCGCTCTGTTCCGCAGCTATGGCAAAGCGAAAGATATGTTCGTCCGCGTTGCTGCTCTCGCCGGCAAGGCTCAGCAGGATGCCGCCGCTGAGAAAGAAAGAGTAAAAGCTGAAGTCACCGGTTTGATGACCTCCGCCAAGGAAGCCATTGATGCCGCTACTATGGCTCTGGAAAAAGCCCCCAAGGGAAAAGACACCAAGGCTGAACTCGAACTGATCAAGAACGACCTTGCTGCTCTGACTCCGGCGTATGCCGATGTCGAAGCCGATTTCAATGGTGGCAAGTATCTCACCGCCAAGACGAAAGTCGAAGGCGTGATTGCCAAGGCTAAGAGCATCACAGACGAAATCGCTGCTGCCGCCGCCAAGAAGGCCGGTAAGTAGTAATCGGAGCTCATGCTCGATAGTCGATCGTTTACACGGGGGACCGCTGTCTCAAGCGGCCCCCGTGACAGTTTATACCGGCAGCCTCTCAAAGGGAAGTCGCCTAAATCTCTCGTGAAGAAGCTCGTGGTCATACTGGTCATACTCATACCACTCTCCGTGGTGGGGTATATGTTTGCCTATCCCCCGGACCCGCCGCTCGCCCTCCTGCAAAGTGCCAAAGGAACTGTCCTGGCTGCCTCCGACGCCAAAGCCCTTCGCTATTCCAGTCAAGCATACCGGAACGCCGAAGAGCTTATGAAAGCCGGATGGATGGAAATGGCGTTTCAGCAGGGACGACTCGCTCCATTTAGGAATTACGACAAAGCTGATTCTCTGCTTATGCAGGCAATCAAGGCGGCCACTGATGCCACTACTCAGACTCGCACATATATAGATAATCTCCGTTCGTTAGCGGAGTCGGACCGATCCGACCTGGCTGAAGAAGTTGAATCCTGGGAAGGGGCCCTCAACGGTTCACTGGCCCGTCTCAGTCTGGCTCGCTATCTTGCCTCCGCGGAAATCAGTCTCAAAGCCAGCGATCGCCTGATGCTGGCCGGGGAATTTGAAGATGCCCGGGCGCAGATCGCCCTGGGCCGGACCTGGCTGAAGCAGCTAGCGGAATCATCGGAGCGATATGACAACGACTATGCGTCCAGTATCCCCATGTGGCGCAACTGGGTCCAGCAGACGCTGGAGAATTCGCGCCGAAGCGGCGGAAATGCCGTTATCGTTGACAAGGCCGGCCACAAGCTGTACCTCGTTAAGGCTGGCCGGCTCGATCGAACGTATAATTGTGAACTGGGCTACAATTCAGCCCATCAGAAGCTATTCGCCGGCGATGGTGCCACGCCCGAAGGTATGTATACCGTTTCGGTGGCCAAGCCGCGCGGCAGTCGGTATTACAAGGCTCTCTTGATTAATTTTCCGAACGATACCGATCGCCGACGGTTCAACGATAACAAGCGGAACGGCATCATATCCCAGCGTGCCCGTATCGGCAGCCTGATTGAAATTCACGGCAACGGCGGACAGGGAAAAGACTGGACCGAAGGATGTGTCGCGTTGACTGATCGTGAAATGGACAACTTAATGCAGTTCGTTGGTGTTGGGACACCCATAACGATCGTGCGCAAATCGGATAGGTGGCCATGAAAAAGTTTCTTTGGATCGCCGCCGTGCCAGTGGTCTTGATACTGGCGGCAGTGGTGTTTCTCATGTCGACCAAGCCGCATAACGATCTCCCCGCCAATTCGTTCGTGGTGGCGGATACATCGCTGCCCAAGCTTCCGTCTGACGTCAAAGCCGCACAGAAGGAACTGGACAAGGCACGCAAATCGGTGGCGGCTCTCAAGGCCAAGGGACCCTATATCGTCATCGATACTCATGCCAACAAGATCTACATGCGGACCGAGGACAGCATTCTGGTCGAAGCGAATTGCTCCACCGGATCGGGCGGCGAACTGATCGACAGCGTGACCCACCGCAAATGGATTTTCAACACGCCGCGCGGCGTGTTCAAAGTAAAACGCAAAATCAACGACCCGTGGTGGCGCAAGCCAGACTGGGCGTTTCTCGAAGACAATGAACCGATCCCCAAGAACGAACAGGATCGTCTCGATCCGAACGTAATGGGGGAATACGCCCTTGATTTTGGCGACGGCTTCTTTATTCACGGAACGATCTACGAACGTTTGCTCGGTATCAACGTCACACACGGCTGTGTGCGCGTCGGGACCGATGATCTGAAGAAGCTGTATGACAAGGCGCCGATCGGAACCGCCATCTACATTTTTTGAGAAGCAGGATGAACATGGGACGTTTGGGTGGAAGGCACTGGGTCGCTCTCGCGGCAGGTTTCAGTCTGATGCTGTTGGTGTCATGCGGCGGTGACAATGACGATTCCGGTAAGGACGACAAGAAATTCAGTCCTACTCGCGCCGCCAGTGAATACCAGATGCTTCAGGCGCAGCTGAAACTTGCGGCTACCAACAAGGCGTATCTCGTCATAGATTTCGCCCACAAGCAGATCGCCATCAAGCTGAAGGAAATGGTCGTCTGGAATTACCCGCTGGAAGTCAGTGCGGAGGATGTGGCCGAGATCGGTGACTTCATCGAGCGGTTCCACGCCGGCAATCAGCTGGTGCGGCCGATAACCGAAACGCATCTGTTTTCCGGAACTTCCAAGACCCCTGATTCCATCCTGAATATTGTCAGCGGCGTCACCAAGGTGAGGCCGGAGCTGATGCAGCGGGAACTGCCGGAGCATTTCCAGCTCCACTGGACCGAGAATGTCATTGTCGATATCAGGACCGATGTCAAAGGGGAGCCAACCGACAAGTTCAAGAATACGATTTTCGAAATCCGTCATGCTCTGCAGAAGCCGTTTGTCGGCAAATCGCAGATCACGATCAAAATGCCGAGCAGCTCAGCCCTCACCCTTTTCCGTATAGGTCAGCCGGGTTTTCCGACCGTCGTCATTCCCCCGGCATCGTAACGCGGTACCCGACAGAGTCGGGTCATTTCTAACCGGGAAGTCGTCATGCAACCCTATCGCACCGAGAGACTGGTCGGCTGGCTCGCGGTCGCCGTTTCCACCCTCTTCATATCACTCTGGGCCTTCTGGGGAATTATCGAAAATTTCCACGAGGGGTGGTATCAGCAAACGCTCTCAGCCAATCTCGCCTTACTCTTCGGTCAGTATCTGATTGCAATGATCGTCTTTTGGTTGTTCGCACTGGTGGGGCTCAAATGGCCGCGGATCGGCGCGGCGGTCCATGTCATTTTCGGATGTTCTCTGCCGGTCTGGCTCATCAGAAACAACGCCGGGGCGTGGCTTTTGACTCTCCCTATGATTGCACTGGGGATCATGTACTGGTTCGGCGATCCCCAGCCCAGGAAGTGGGCGTATCGCGCGGTCATATTCATTCCACTTGTCGTACTAATTGTGTCAGGTGCCGAGCCTGCATGGCGGGCGGCGCATCGATTCGATGACGGCAACCTGGGGATGAGAGAACTTCAGGGAAATGGCACTAAGTTGATATTGGCCCCGAAAGGACCGGGATGGCCGGGCGATGGGGTCACCTGGCAGGAGGCGAAAGATATTTGCAGCCGGCTCTCAATCGATGGACTGACGCTGTCCGACTCGGCGGTCAATATCTGGCATCTGCCATCGGCAGAGGAACTCGTGCGGTCCGCTACTCGTCACAATGTCAATTGTCAGGGCAAGTTCGACACGGCGTCCAATCAGCCGGATTATGAGACAACTCCGGACAAGGAGTCGCCGCTGTGGGACATTCATTCCAAGATTATCTACTGGTGGACATCGACCGAACAGAACGACAGCACCGCCACTATATATGTATATAACGGTGCGCTCTATCCTCGGTTAAAGAAACTCCGTCCCGGTTATCTTGGCTTTCGCGCCGTGCGGCCGGCTGCTGAAAAGTAGCTGATCTTCATTTACTGCTGAACGAAGCGATAGATTCGGCCATCGAATGAGCAGAAGTACAGCTCATTGGTATGGTCCACACCGAACGATGAAATCCCCAGATCGGTATCTTTCACCAGTTGATTGGTGCTGGTTCCGCCGGGGACGTAAGTGAGCGCCCAGATCTTACCGGAGACGAAATCGGCGTAGACATATTTCCCTTCGAGCGTAGGCACGGTGGCGCCACGATAGACGTAGCCGCCAGTAATAGACTGTCCGGTAGAATGGCTGTATTCCCAAATTGGTTTGGTCAGTCCGGTGGTATCGCAATTGGCGCTCGGGTTGTAGCAGTGATTGGCTTCCATCAATCGCCAGCCGTAATTTTTGCCGTTCTCAATAACATCAACTTCTTCCCATTTATCCTGACCGACATCGGCACACCACAGTTTACCGTTCGATGGATCGAAACTGAAGCGCCAGGGGTTCCGGAGGCCGTACGCATATATCTCCTGTTTGTAGCCGCTTGCGTTTCCGGCAAACGGATTGTCGGGTGGAATGGCGTAGTGAGCCGATGGTGAGGAGTTGCGAACATCTATTCGGAGCATCTTACCCAGAATAGCCGATTTGTTTTGCCCGTTGTTATTGGGGTCACCACCGGAGCCGCCATCCCCGACACCAATATAGAGGTCACCATCGGGACCGAACTGAAGACATCCACCGTTGTGATTTGAAAATGGCTGATCGAACTCAAGCAGGACCAGTTCGCTATTAGGGTCCGCAACATTAGCCGAACCGCTGGAGACATTGAATCGGCTTATGCGCGTCCGAAGCGGATTGGGGGTGGTGTAATTCACGTAGAAGTAGCCGTTCGTCGCATACGATGGATCAAACGCCAGCCCCAACAGCCCTTCTTCCATGCCATCGCGGGCGACCCGATCGGTGATATTCAGGAAAGTGTCAAAGGTCGTGGATGTTGTGCTATTGGCAAAGACCAGTATTCTCCCGTCCTGTTCCTCGACAAACAGCCGGTTGCTGCCGTCGCCTGGATCGGCAATTGCCACTGGCAGATTGAAGGTCAGGGCAGGGAAGGCCACCTGCGTTTTGACATTGGTCAACCCCTGTTCAGTGACCCCGCTGGTCCCGCTGGACTTGCAGGACAATAATAGCACTGTCGCGCCGACGATGAGGATGCTTACATTTCGCATGAATCTCCCGGGTTTGGATTTCCTGGTCTGGCAGATATAACAACGGTCGAAGGGGAAAAGTTGCCGCTCACCGGGTTTCGGGATTTCGCAGTAAATCACGTACCCGAACATACCATATGAATAGGTACAGTATCTGTGCGGCATTGTGCCGCAGTAATTAACCAAGACTTATCTGTCCAAAAAGGGTTTGCGCACGTCGACAAAGCCGATATATTTAGGGGGTTTTGTGACAAAAGTAACGAGGTCGATCGGAGTGATGCTATGACATATCGGCTGCAGCTAATTGCACTGCTGTTTGTTGCCGCGAGTAGTTTCGCGCAGGGGCAGAAATGTCTCACCTGTCATTTGGGTACACACTCACAGGATCAGGCGCTGGCACAGATCATTGACACCATGCAGATTCAGGCGTCAATTCATGCATCGCTGGCCTGCACTGACTGCCACACAGTCGATCCGGCCACCAGGCATAAAGGGAATCGCACGGTCTTCTGCGGCAAATGTCACCAGACCGAAGCGGAAGGTTACAGCAAGTCGCCGCACGTAAAAGGACGCGAAGCGAATATCGAACGAATCCCGACCTGCGTCACGTGCCACGGCGGACACGATGTACAGAAAGCGCTCGATCCAAAATCCCGCACCAGCCATGCCAATTCCGCGAAGATATGTATCGCCTGTCACGAAGATCAGAAGTTGACGGACAATGTCACCAATCTTCCCAAGCCGGCGATGATCAAGGCGTTCGAAAATTCCATTCATGGTCAGGCGCTGTTGATTATGGGGGACTCGACCGCTCCGGCGTGTGTCGATTGTCATGGCAGCCACAGTTTCCTGGCGGCCGATGATCCAAACAGCCCGGTCTTCAAGACCCACATCGCCGCAACCTGCGGTCGGTGCCACGAAGAAATCGCCAAGACGTACAGCGAATCGGTTCATGGCCATGCGCTGGCGACAGGAATGCTCGAAGCTCCGACCTGCACCAACTGCCATGGCGAGCACAGTATCAAGGCACCATCCGACCCGGATTCCAAAGTGTATGCGACCAATGTCTCAACCACCTGCTCGGACTGCCACACGGCTGAGAAGATTGTCGCCAAGTTCGGTCTCAAGGCTGATCGGATAGCCACGTTCAAGGAGTCATTCCATGGCGCAGCTACGACACTGGGCGATAAGCGTGTAGCCAACTGCGCTTCGTGCCACGGTGTACACGATATTTATCCGCAGAACGACGCCAGGTCACTCATCAATGGCGCCAACATTCAGAATACCTGCGGTAAGTGTCATGAAGGGCTCCCGGCCGACTTTGCCAAAGGAGCGGTGCATACGTCGTCGACCTCGAAAGAATCCGGCGGAAAGTTCTATGTCCGCCAGTTCTATATTTGGTTTATTTCCATTCTCATTCTGGCATTTATTGTGTACCGGGTACTTGAGTACAAACGCCGGATCAAGAGGGTCAATTAGGATGCGCACAGGATTCCACGCCGCACGAATGGGCGTGATCGCAATAGGGCTGCTGTTCATACTTGGCGCCAGTTCGCAGGCGGCACAAAACTGTCTGCTCTGTCACGGGAAGCCGGACTTTGGCAAGATTGAGCCAACGGGCCGCAAGATCTCACTCTTTGTCGATACTCTGCAACTTCATAAGTCGATTCACGCCCAACGGCAGTGTGTCGACTGCCATGTTGATATCGCTCAGATTCCGCACCAGCCGGCGGCCAAAGTAAACTGCCGTCGCTGTCACTATGCCGGCAACCCGGTGGGCGCACCACAGGGGGAATTGTACGATCAGTACGAACACTCCGTGCATGGGATAGCGCTGGCCAAAGGGGACACCAAGGCGCCCGTCTGCCAGGACTGCCATGGCACCCATGATATCATCCCGCCTGATTCGGCCGGATCATCGATGTACAAGACCCATCGCCCCGCCACCTGCGGCAAATGCCATATCGATATCTACGCAACATACCGTGAGTCTGTCCATGGACAGGCGTTGGCCGATGGGAATCTCGACGCCCCTGATTGCGCTTCCTGTCACGGAGAGCACAATATCCAGGGCTCCAGCAACCCAGAATCACAGGTTGCGCCGGAACACATCTCGCACACCTGCGGTACCTGCCATGGTCCGATGGGGGTGGTCGCCAAGTATGGCATCAAGACCGACCGAACGACCACATTCGAAGAATCGTTCCATGGAATCGCCCACAAGATGGAAAACCGTACGGTCGCCAACTGCGCGTCGTGCCATGGTTTCCATGATATCCGGAAGCCTGATGATCCCAAATCATCGGTGAACCCGGCCAATATCCAGAAGACGTGCGGCAAAGCCAATTGTCACCCGGAGGCGACCTCGCAGTTTGCATCGGGGAAGATTCATGTCGATCCAATGAACAAGGAATCGGGACTGGTGTATTACATCACCAAGTTCTTCACCATATTGACAGGTTCAACTCTCGCCGGGCTCTTTATCTTTATTGCGCTAGACCTCTTCCGACGGGCCAAATCTGCCCGGAGCAAACGGTGAACCACTTATGACCGACCAACAGAAACCAACACAGGCTAAGCGACAGGAACTGATCGAGGACCTGTCCAAGAATATCATCGAATCAGCCAAGCCGCTGATCGATGCCGAGACCAGGCCGGAAGATCTCCAGAAGGAGAAATCGCGCATCACGGAGCGGTTGGCATTCGAAGCCAATGTCGCCTTGAGCGAAGTGGTGACCCGATTCGCCCGTCG
Organism: Candidatus Zixiibacteriota bacterium; assembly: GCA_049290195.1. Lineage (GTDB taxonomy): Bacteria > Zixibacteria > MSB-5A5 > GN15 > FEB-12 > FEB-12. The sequence goes on along the minus strand of JBATNE010000101.1, from coordinate 8,871 downwards.
CAAGAAGACGCAGGCGGAACAGGTGGTCGAAGACCGGACATTCCTTCGGTTCGGAAAAAACTTCCGCGCTCAGCACATGCTCATGTTTACGTCGGTGATCCTCCTGATCATCACCGGCATGCCGCTCAAGTTTCCGGATTACGGGATTTCCAAATTCGTCATCCTGCACATTTTTGGCGGCGTCCAGAATTCGACTGTCGTCCACCGCGTAGCCGCGGTCGGGCTGATCATTGTCGGGGTCTGGCATGTCGGGTATATCATCGTCTCGAGGATGGGGCGACGGGATTTCTTCCTGATGATCCCACGACCTCAGGACGCCAAGGATGCTTTCCAGACCGTTCTCTATTATCTGGGACGCAAGCCGCATGGTCCGAAGTTCGGCCGCTTTTCGTTCATAGAGAAATTCGACTACTGGGCGGTCTACTGGGGTATGGTCGTGATGATCGGCTCAGGGTTGATCCTCTGGTTCAAAGAAGGATTCCCCAAGGGAATATTTGATATCGCCCGTGAAGCCCACTCTGATGAAGGGCTCTTGGCCACGCTCGCGATCATTATCTGGCATTTCTACAATGTCCATTTCAACCCGGAAGTGTTCCCGATGAGCTGGGTCTGGTGGAAAGGGACGCTGACCGAAGAGGAAATGAAGCACCACCATCCGCTGGAATATGCGGAGATCGTCAATGCCGAAGCGGCGGAACTTCAGATTAAGGCTGAGAAAGAGCAGAAGAAAGGGGCCGCGTCATGATCTCGTTCTTCAAGGATCTCTTCAGTGTCTTTGGCCGCCACCGGCGGATACTCCTGCTGGTGTTGGGGGGAGTGGTTGTCATTGTCGTTGCTGTCGGCGCTACAGTTAAGTACAAAATGAGCTCGGCCACCTTCTGCACCAGCTGTCACTATATGGAGCCGTATGTACGTCACTGGGAGAACTCCGGTCACAAAGATGTCACCTGCATCAAGTGCCATGACTACTCCGTTTCCCACCTGACTGTCAATGCCATCAAGTATTACGCCGGCTCATACGAGTCCCGGCCGAAAGCCAACGTTCAGGACGCCAGCTGTCTGGCTTCCGGCTGCCATGAACTGAGACTTTTGCAGGGGAAAGCGGAATTCAAGAAGAGTATCTCCTTTGACCACTCGGTCCACCTGGAGAAGCCGCTTCGAGGAGAAAAACTCCGCTGTACCTCCTGCCACAACCAGATTGTGCAGTTCAATGAAGAAGTCTCCACCGAGCACATGGCGGTCAATGACAAGAGCTGTTTCATCTGCCACTTCAAAGATGCCGGTCAGGGAGAGGCGATCACCGGTTGCGATGCCTGCCACGGCATGCCCAAGACCACCGTTGAACACGCCGGATTCACGTTCGACCATGCCCCGTATCTGAAGCTGAAAGTCGAATGCAAGCAGTGCCACACCCAGATTGTCAAAGGGGACGGTTCAGTGCCGGAGTCGAAGTGCTATTCCTGCCATGTGGAGCGGTCGCGACAGGAACATAGCCGCGAGGAACTTCACCAAATCCATGTCACCACCAACGGAATCGACTGTTTCCGCTGCCATTCCGATATTGAGCACGGCAATTTCCAGATGGTCAGTTCACTGGAGATCCAGTGTGAGAGCTGCCATATCCGCCAGCACAACGGCCCCAAGCAGCTTTATATGGGGATCGGCGGCAAGGACACGGTTGATGTTCCGAGCCCGCACTTTATCGCGCAGGTCTCCTGTGTGGGCTGTCACACGCATGTGTCGCCGCAAGGGGAGCCGATGGCTCATCAGGATCGAAAAGAAGCTCAGCGCGCCTCCTGTGCCACCTGTCATGGTCAGGGGAGAGAGTTGATGTTCGATAACTGGATCGAAGGAACGCAGAAGGTGATCGCCGATTACACCAAGTATCTCGGCGCGGTAAATGCCGAAGCCGGCAAGCTGGGCGGATCAGCCGCGCAGAAGACTGCGCTTAAGGCGGCAATTTCTGACGCTCAGGACAACTTCACGTTCGTGAAGGAGAGCCATCTCTCCCACAACGTGAACTATGGATTGTACCTGCTCAATAGCAGCGCCAAGAAAATCGCCGATGCCATGACCGCCATCAACAAGGGAGCCAAAGCGCCCGATGTTGGTGCATCGGTGAAGAAAGAGAACAGCTGCCTGACGTTCTGTCACGGCAAGACGCTCTTCCCCGAGACGGTGAAATACAAAGGGAAAGATCTTCCACATTCGATGCATGCCAAGGATAATGAACTAGGCTGCACCCCCTGTCACTCGGTGAAGGAGCACGGGAAGACTGAGATAGATCAAGAGGCCTGCAAGGCTTGTCACGAAGGTGGGATATAGGGACATTCGGTGCAGGCAAAATTGAGGCAGGAGCGATCGGCTCCTGCCTTTTTTCATTTATCAGCCACCATGTGCGCGGCACGCGGCTCGCGTGCCCGTTCTGATCATTTCTTGATCCGCAGCACCGTATGGATATTTCTTGCCCGGACCACAAAGGCGCAGTTCTTCTCCCACCACTGTCGGCTCTTGACCTTGATGATCGTCTTCGCGATCAGGCCGTTCAAGCTGTTGGGGGCGAAAAACAGATCGGTGCTCACATGCTCAAATTTGGGAAACTGAGCCGCCAGATACTGCTCGGTGAAGATCGATGACCAGTTGCAGCCGAGATGCCAGCGGTGGGTCGGGTCATCCCAGGAATTAATCGAGGAAAAGTGGGGGGTGATGATCTGAACCAGTCCGTTGTGCCTGCCGATCCGATGAATCTCCCCCATGAAATCCGGGATGGAGGCGACATGTTCGATAATATGCCGGGCATAGATGACATCGAACGAGCTGTCTTTGATGGGCCAGGGCGGGGTGTCGAAGTCGACAATCTGGTCGACCCCGGGGTAGGGGTGATGGTCCACCCCGAAACAACCTTCGACCTTAGCCGGACCACACCCGAGGTCTACTCTGTCCGGAAGAGAATGGTTGGGAAGAAGAAACTGATCAGCCATTAGTTGTTATCCGCCACGCCCGGAACTAAGCGGTTCAGTCTGTGCTAGTCAACAGGAAATGCCCCACCGCGGGCGCCACTGCCAAGCCCAGGTACGCGAAATAGTCTCAGAGAATCCGCTGTTCGACCGGGTAGCTGCTGTACATCAGGCGAAGATTCTCCGCGTTGGCCGGATTGAGTTCAATAGCGCGCTGGAGAAGCTCTTCCCCTCGTTCCCGATCCAGCACCTGATGGGTCTGCTCAAAGAGCCGCTTGTAGTAGATGGCCGCGAGGGCGGTAGCGGCAAAGTCGGTGGGGTAGGATGCGAGGAGCCGGTCAATTTTCGGCTGCTGGAGATTCAGCGGCCCGGAGCCAAGCGTCAGGTAGTAAGCTGTGCACAAGCCGGCACGGGAAGTGGGATGCTGGTCGAGAAAGCGAAAGAGGTAGAATTCAGTGCTATCGGTCCGCTGACGGGTAGCTTCGACAATGGCTCGTTCATAGTCGGACGGACGATACCTGGCGGCCTCCCCATTTCCGAACAACTCAGCGATTCTCGCAAGTACGACGACATTGTCGCGGACCCAGAATCGCGTGACCGGCGCGACCTGAGCAAACATGGGCAGCTTCTTGACCAGGGTCTTCCACGACGATTCGCTGATGGCGAAATGGGTAATCGGGTACTGCCGAAACAACTTCGACATCTCATCAAAATTGTCGGTCACAAAAAGCGGAAAGCTGCGGATGCGGCTGTCCTCGGTAATGGCCGGACCATATTGCCCTGCTATCACGGCATCGGGCCCCACCAGCGAGGCAACATCGTCATTGGCATACGCCAATGTGTACTGACTCCGGGTGAACAGCTCGATGTGTCTGTATCCCTCGATAGCAACTATTGCAACGACGATCCCCGCCACCAGCCATCGTGACCAGCCGTTCGGAACGCGGAGAGTACGGTTCTTTAGCCCAAGAACCATAATGGCAGTCAGGATAAAGGCCAGGGGGAAAGAGTACCAGACGGTGTCGAAGTAGAACTGCTCAACATGGGACTCCTTTGCTATCCCAAGCCAGATATAGTATACCAGACACCAATTGAGCAGGAGCAAGAGCAGCAGCTTCCACCATCGAAAGATCTTGAATTTGCCAATGCCTGTCCCTTCCAGCTCGCTGAGAAACTGAGCCGCGATGACGGACATCGGTATGAACAGCAGGTGGAGATACCGAAGGGGGAGGTAGTTGAATGGTGCCAGGGGTATAACCGTTGCCAGAATCCAGCAGATCATATACAAGTTGGTGTTCTGATTGCCGCTGGAGCCGGTTGATCCGATAAGCCGGCTCCCCAAAGCCAGATAAGCCAGCAACCCAACAATTGCGGCTTGCGCAAAAAAGCCATATCGGCCGAATGAGATCATGCTTTCCAGAAATCCCTTCGGGGATTTAAGGCCCCGAGGGAATCCATGGACACCGGCGCTGTGCTCCCAGAGAAAGGTAAAGAATCCCTGGTCACTATAGTAGAGCAGCCAGAAGGCTGCGAACGTGACAGCAAAGGGGGCCAGCACAAGGGCCAGGCTACGAACCTTGTTCCGATCTGACCCTACGATACAGACCAGCGGTCCGGCCAGAAGCAGGAAGCCAAAGCTCTTGCCAAGAAGCCCGCACAGGGCGATGAGCAGTCCGACGAGGAGCTTTCCCCAATCCAGGTGATACCATTTCTGAAAAGCAAAAAGGGCCAGGGAAGCGAGAAAGAAGAGTCCGTTTTCTGAAAATGGGACGCGGCCGTAGACCGTCAGCATGAAACTCGTGCAGAGAAAGAAGGCGAGAAGCAGTGAGAATCGCCTCTTTCGGGAATCCCACAGAGCAAGCAATGTCACCAGGAGTCCGGCCAGGCTGAGGAAAGCTCCGGCCAGATTGGCCGTTGTGCGCGAGACTCCCAGAACTGAGAAGGCAAGGTAACTGGCTCCGGAAACCAACGAGATCTTGAAGGGAGTCCAGGTGCGATAATCGAACAGGTCCCATTGACCGTACAATACCCCCTGTTTGGCGTGAAGGGTCAGATAGGAACCATCGGTAGTGAGGTCCTGACTGCCGAGGGCAAAGAAAGCGGGAGGATCGGCGTTCAAATCGTAGGTTCGAACGAAGATTGCCAGAGCAAAGAGCAGGGCGACCGCACCCCAATACAAAACCGATCGGTTCACCGATAGTCGATCCCCGGTCGCGATTTGATTTTCCTGGTTCATTGGGCGCCTTTTCACGCAATTTGTAGGATCTATCCGCTGATCAGATCCCGATGCAACGGCAATTCGGGACTCGCAAGTTGTCTAAGGCAAGATAGGAAATCAGATTGGCGCGTCAACGATCGATCTCGACCGTCCTAGATTTCAGCCACCGCACTTTCGGACCTTACCATCCTCGCGTAGTAGATGTCTTTCCCCTGGTTCCGCCAGAGCCGCTCGAACCAGGTCTGATCGCCGCTCGGGATCAACCGCGGGCCGGTGTAGTAAGGAGAACCATCGAGGCGAAATTCCGGCACGTGTGATACATTTTCTATCGTCCAATCGACATATGGCTGCTCGTCCGAGGCCAGCACGATATCTCCACCCGGCTTGAGAATGGTCGCCAGGCGACGAAGGAATTCCACGCTGAGTAGCCGCTGATGGGAATGGCGCGACTTTGGCCAGGGGTCCGGAAACAGGACATATACTCGCTCGAAACAGGGGGTGGAGAAATAGCGGGGGAGCAGAATCCGGGCGTTGCCGCGAATCAGGAGAACATTACCCAGTGATTCCCGTTCGATTCGGCGAATCATTTTCCGAATTCGCCAGAGGGCGATCTCGATCCCGACAAACTTCTTACCCGGATCATTGGCGGCATGCCAGAGCAGGAGTTCTCCATTTCCGGGTCCTATCTCGAGAATATCGCCGGTGACTTGCGACTGGTCAGCCGGGTAGAAATAGGCCGGGCGCTGGGATTCAAAATCGACCGGGAATGTTTTCGGTTTGGCCACTGGGTCTTTCGTCGTACCTTCTGAGGGCCAACAAACGGAATATGGCGGATTTGTCAAGACACGATCCGATACCGGAAAGATGAAACCCTGCCGTTCCGCCGGCGTTTAAGATAGGAACTCGACACCAGAGAGGTACACTGCCCGATCTCGCCGGGCGACACATTCATGCGGTCATTTTTCCCCATCATCTTTGCCTCGGTCCTGATATTGGTTTTCGGGACCCTTCAGGCTATCCTGCTTCGCCTCTTGAACAAACCGTGGTGGCAGAAGCGACCGATCCGCCTCGCGTCACTGTGGTTGCCGGTCGCCGGAATGGTCTTCATCTTCCTCTGGGGGATCGGCGAGTATCGGAACTGGAGCTGGCTTGGGACACCGATGTCGTTTCTTGCCATTCTCGTCTTCATCATCGAAGCCGGACTGATGCTCTCACTTCCGATCTCCGGAGTTATCCACATTTTTGATCGGATGATCGAACGATCACGGGCTAAAAGAGCTCTTCCCGAAGTTGAGCCGGTTGATAATCGCCGTCGTATCTTCCTCAAGACCGCCGCTGCCGCTGTCCCCATCGTGACGCTTTCTACCGGCGGGGCGGGAATGGTCGATGCTTTCACCCCCATCACAGTGGAACTGAAACCAATCCTGATAGAGAATCTGCCGCCCAGTCTTGAGGGATTCCGCATCATGCACCTCTCCGACCTGCATCTCCGGGTTTACAGCACGCTCGACACCCTTGGCGCCGCTCTTGAAGCAGCCCGTGAATTCAAGCCGGACCTGTTGTTGGTCACGGGGGATATTGCCGATGATCTCGGTCAGTTGCCGGAAGCACTGCGCATGCTTGATCAGTTCAAGGCGCCGTACGGATGTTTCGCGACCCTGGGTAATCATGAGTATTTCCGGGGAATTGCCGAAGTCCGGCGGATATTCGATTCCGGTCCGGTACCGCTGTTTGTCAACGACGGCACCCATCTGATGGTCCGCGGAACACCGCTTTTCATAGGGGGAATTGATGATCCACGGCGGATGGGCACCAAGGATCCCACGTTCTACCAGGAGACGATCGATCAGACTTTGCAGAAGTCGGCACGGGGGGAGACCATGATCCTGATGAGTCATCGCCCCGACGCCTTCGATTATGCGGCGTCTCAGGGGATTCATCTCACGCTGGCGGGACATACCCACGGCGGGCAGATTGGATTCATGGGGCGTTCGATATTCGAGTCGAGTGCGCACGACCGCTATCTGTGGGGAGAGTATACCAAGGGGTCAAGCAGGCTCTATACAAGCTCGGGTGCGGGGCACTGGTTTCCATTTCGACTGGGTTGTCCGACCGAAGCACCGGTGATTGAACTTCGTCGTGGTGTCGCGGCATCATCAAATGCGGCCTGAGAGGGCCTCACACCCTCAACAGAAAAATCAAATTTTTTTTCATTTTTCTTCAGTTTTTTCTTGCGATAATTTTTCAAACAGTGTTTTTTTTCCCAAGATGGAAACAGAGATGTATTTCAGGGAAACATCTTGGATCCAAAAAAGAGTGGAAACCAAAACACCCTTTTTTTCTAACACTAACCTTTTATGCTAAAGGAGCAACACATGCCTACGAAAAAAGCGACCAAGAAGGGCACCAAGAAATCCACGAAGAAGGGCACCAAGAAGGCGGCGAAGAAGAAAGCGAAGAAATCGGCGCCAAAGAAAAAAGCAGCCCCCAAAAAAAAAGCTACCCCAAAAAAAAAAGTAGCTAAGAAGGCTGCCAAGAAGCCCCGCAAGCCAAATGCGGCGTTTATGAAGCCGATGATGCCGTCGGCTGAACTTGGAATGGTAGTAGGCGCCAAGGCGATGCCTCGGACCGAAATCACCAAGAAACTGTGGGAATATATTCGGAAGAATGGCCTGCAGGATTCAGTCAATCGTCGGATGATTAATCCGGATGAGAAGCTTGCCGCGGTCTTCGGTGGGAAAAAAGCGGTCTCCATGTTTGATATGACCAAGCTGGTGGCCAAGCACCTGAAATAGGTCGCCCCACACCTTCGACAATCCGCAGGCCGGTCCTTCCAGACCGGCCTGTTCTTTTTCCTCCAACTCTGAACAGCTCCCGTCCGTATATTCCCCATGCATATGTTTTAGACTTGAGGGAAGTATCATGCCTCGATCTCGCACCACTGTTGGAATCATCGCGCTCGCTCTCTCCACTCTTGGACTCATCGTCACCTCCTGCACACCGTCAAAACCAAAACCGCCGGAGACACGTGTTGAAATTGTCACCGACACCGTCCACGGTGTCGCAATTGCCGATCCGTACCGGTGGCTTGAAGATGGCAAGAGTGCCGAGGTGCAGAAGTGGACCGAGTCGCAGATGGCCTACTTCAAGTCATGGATCGACTCATTCCCCGGCAGAGAAAAGATCGCTCACGAGCTGACCGATATGCTCAGTGCCGGAGGGATAGGGGAGCTGTTCAACATCGGCGACCTCTATTTCTCCACCAAGCGGCTCGCCGGCCAAAACCAGCCGGTGCTCTATATCCGGAACGGATTGAACGGCGCTCCCGAAGTCCTAATCGACCCCAACAAGTTTTCGACCGATGGCACTTGCGCCATGGACTGGCATGTCCCGAGTAACGATGGATCCCTGGTAGCCTATGGCGTGTCCTCTTCTGGTACGGAACGTACCACCCTCCATATCATCAAGACAGCTGACCGGACGATTCTGGCCGACACTATTCCTGACACCAGAAGCTCCTCGATCGCCTGGCTCCCTGACAACAGTGGCTTCTATTACACTCGCAACCCGGAGCCGGGGACAGTTCCGGCCGGCGATGAGGCATATTACCGACGGGTCTATTTCCACAAGCTGGGCTCGGACTGGAAAGTCGATCCGCTTGTTTGGGAGGACTCGGCCGACAAGACTGCCTGGCCC
>JBATNE010000100.1:0-7923 GCA_049290195.1 Candidatus Zixiibacteriota bacterium | reverse complement strand
GGGATCTGACAGAGCGGAAGAAGACCGAAGCGGGACTCTTGGATCGTGAGCGCCGCCTCTCATCGATATTTGACGCGGTCGGTGACTCCATCTTTCTCCTGTCCGTCAGGGGGGACCAGTTCACATTTGAGTCGGTAAATCCGTCGTTTCTCGCATCCACCGGCTTGAAGAGGGAGCAGGTGGAGGGGAAATCGATCTGTGAACTGACCCGGGAACCGGCCCTTTCGCTCTTTCTCAGGCATGCTCGCAGGGCGATTCAAGAGAGAAGAATGGTTCAGTGGGAAGATGCAACGGCGTTTCCTGTCGGTACGCGAGTGGGAGTGATCAGTCTGGTTCCGTTATGTGACGAGAAGGGGACCTGCACTCAGTTGGTGGCTTCAGTTCACGACATCACGGATCGCAAGATCGCGGAAGAAGTACTGGCGAAGAATAAGGCGCAACTGGAAGGGTTGACCGACAGTTTGCCGGGGATCATCTTTCAATTCTATGCCCGAGATGACGGAAGGATGGGGTTCCACTACCTCAGTCGGAAGACAGACGCCATCCTGGGTATATCACGCGATGTTGCTGATCCGCTTGAAGCATTTTCTTCCCGACTTGACCCACGCGATGTGCCGCGTTTTCAGGCGTCAGTTCTTGATGCGGTGAGAACCCGTACTCCCTGGTCGTTTGAAGGGAGGTTCTATCAGCCGTCGGGCAATGCGGTCTGGCTCCGCGGCGTGTCCTCACCGGAGATTCGTCCGGGTGAAGTGGTGTTCAACGGCATCCTGCTCGATATCACCGAGCAGAAGCGCACGCAACTTGCCTTAAGCGAAAGTGAAGAGCGGTTCCGGCTTATCGCTGAGGGAGCGTTTGATGTCATTGTGGCGTCGGACGAAAACCATCAGATCACGTATGTGTCGCCGACGATCGAAGAGAAATTCGGTTACCGCCCTGAGGAGTTACTCGGGAGATCAGTTGCAGATATCACTCCGGTTGCCGAGCACGCCGATCTGAATGGCGCCTGCCTGACGGTGGCTGCGGGAGAGAAGGTTATCGGCAAGTTCCTCCATGTGATACGCAAGGACGGGACAATAGCGGACGCTGAGATCAACGCCCAACCCGTATTTCGGGATGGAAAAGTGGCGGGGGATTTGGCAATCGTTCGTGATATCACCGAGACGAAGCGACTTCAGGACCTGGAGTCTCGGGCGCAGCGGCTGGAGACGGCTGGAAAGATAGCCGGACAGGTGGCTCACGACTTCAACAATCTGCTTGCTCCGATCATCGCATATCCGGAGTTCATCCGGCCATCTCTTCCGGAAGCCGACCCGGCGCGAAGTTATCTCAATGCCATTGAAACGGCGGCGAACAAGATTGCAGACATCAATCAGGAACTTCTGACGCTGAGTCGTCGCGGACATTACACGCTCGAAGTGTTGAATCTGAACCCGGTAGTGACGCAAATAGTCGCCGACCTTGGGCAGCTTCCGCAGACGCTGGTCTGCACGCTTGATCTCAGTCCGGAACTCATGAATATCCGGGGAGGTCGCGCCCAGTTCTGTCGCGCTCTGATGAACATTATTGTTAACGCCCGAGACGCACTGCGGGATATCGGCGAGATCAAGATCAAGTCAGAGAACTACTATGTGGATAGTGAGATCGTCGGATTCGGAAAGATCCCCCGCGGTGAATATGTCAAGCTGACTATATCGGACAACGGCTGCGGCATCCCGGAAAGTGTGCGGCAACGGATTTTCGATCCGTTCTTTACCACCAAAATAGCTGACAAGAAACGGGGAACCGGTCTGGGCTTGAGCGTCGTTGATTCCGTGGTCCGTGACCACGAAGGCCATATCGATCTGGTAACCAAAGAGGGGCAGGGGACATCCTTCTATCTCTATTTCCCTGTCACTAGGATTATAGACCAGCATCCGGCAAGTGAAGAAGATCCGCGGGGTACAGAGCGCCTGCTGGTTGTGGATGATGATGACGTGCAGCGGACAGTCACCAGTGATCTCTTGAACCGTCTGGGCTATCACGTGACCTGTGCCGAAAGCGGTGAAACAGCCATCCAGCTACTGGAACAGTTACCTTATGATTTGCTCATACTCGACATGATCATGCCGGGGGGGATCGACGGTGCGGAGACATTTCGCCAGTCTCTGGCGATAAGGCCGGGAGTTCGGGCAATCATTGTGTCAGGATTTTCAGAGACCGACCGCGTGCGCGTTGCCCAGGAATTCGGAGCTGGACCATTTGTCCGCAAGCCTATGACGCGAAGTTCGCTGGCCCGGGCGGTCCGGAGTGAATTGGATCGCGCAGTTACGTCAATGCCGTCCGGAACCTGAGTTCAAGACGGCATCTCTAACCGATACGGACCACTTCGGGTCCGGCTAATTCGAAGTTTGCTTCATGCGGGCTCGCCGGAAACCAACCAGCCGATTTTCAGCTTCATCCCACAGACGATACGTAAACGACTTCAAGCTACGTCGTATTCCGACGGGCGGAATGGTGGCGAGTCGTTCGTATTGCTTGTGGCACTTGGGGAGGTAGTAATTAGGGATGCGTGAACTCAAGTGGTGAATGTGGTGGTAGCCGATATTACCGGTGAACCAGTGAAGTATTGTCGGCAAGGCGTAGAACGAACCACCTTCGAGCGATGCTGCTTCGAAATCCCATTCAGGCTCACGCGCCCAGTAGACACCCTCGAATTGGTGTTGCACATAGAACAACCAGATTCCGAGCATGGTACCGAAGTAAAGGATAGGGAGCTGGACCAACAGCAAGCCTCTCCAGCCGACTCCCGGAATAAGGCACATCCCGCCAGCCATCAGGACGACAGCGACATTGGTATAGTAGACGCTCCATCGTTCGCGCTTATTGGCTTTGCGGCGGACGAGCCGATTGGTGATGAGGAGGATAAACAGCGGTCCTAGAATGAACATGACCGCCGGGTTGCGATAGAGGCGGTACTGAATTCGCTCTTTGCGAGACGCGGCCTGAAATTCCTCCACGGTCATAGTCCAGACATCGCCATACCCGCGCTTGTCGAGATTGGCAGAGGTCGCGTGATGTTTGGCATGGGCCTTGTGCCAATAATAGTAGGGCGTGAAGGTGAGAAAGCCGGCAATGGTTCCGACAATATCGTTGGCTTTGGTTGATGCGAAGAACGAACCGTGGCCGCAATCATGGAAGATAATGAACAGCCGGATAAGAAAAAGGGCGGCCAAGGCGACGGCAGGTACGACGAGCCAATAGGAAATGTGTGTTAGCCAGAAAGCGCCCACCAGGAGGGTGAAGTAGGGAATAAGCGTATTGGCGAGTTGCCAGATACTTCGGCCAACCGATGGCTGTTGGAACTCAGTGAGGTCGATCTCTTCGTCGTGCGGTTCGGCAGTTTTGGTAGTGTGTTGTTGTAGCGTCATGTTCTTCCATCCTTCCACCTTTTGAATAGCTGATTCCATTCGGGCGCGGTTTCCCTTTTGCAGACAGGTATGCAGAGGGCACGCGCCAGCCGGAAACAGAGGTTGGAAGGCCTCTATATTCATGTCAAATCATCGAAAAGTGATCGCAGGCGCGGCGGATCCGTGGCCTGTGCTGCTCAACTATCTTCTTGGGAGCAGGAATGTTACCCCGAAAACGCCGTGGCGCTTTGAGGAATATTGCTGTTCGGGTCTTGTCTTGAGGGGCAAAACGGGAGACCGATCTAGTCGGGCACTCTATTTCTTATAACGTTTCCAGGATAGCGGGGTTGCAGGCATGAGTCAAGTTTAATTGGACCCATGTTTGGATCGGAATCGGGCAATGGTGGAGGGATAATGGGCAAGAATATCCCTTCCCAGCCGGCTTCGATAGCCGTACCTTACACTAATGTCATCAAATACACTACCTAATGGATTCAACGGGCTGGGCATTGCGCCGGGCCTACTCAATGCTATCAGCCGGCTCAAGTTCACAGAGCCTACCCCTATTCAGCGCCGGTCGATTCCGGTCGGACTTGAAGGGAAAGACCTGATTGCCATTGCACAAACCGGAACCGGCAAGACGCTCGGTTTTGGCATTCCGATGCTTCAGCGGCTGGCTCAACTCAAGGGAAGGGGCCTTGTAATCGTCCCGACCCGGGAACTGGCGATTCAAGTGGACGAATCACTTCAATCGGTTGGCCGCACGATGGGTCTCCGGACAGCCGTCCTTATCGGCGGCGCACCCGAAGGACCGCAGAGACGCGCTCTTGAAAAGAACCCGAATGTCATTATAGCGACTCCCGGTCGTTTAGTGGACTTTCTGGAACACCGCGTTCTCACGCTGACCTCCATTCAGATTCTGGTCCTGGACGAAGCGGATCGGATGCTGGATATGGGCTTCGCACCTCAGATCAACAAGATCCTCCACGTCATTCCCAAGGAACGCCAGACAATGCTGTTTTCGGCGACTATGCCGACCGAGATCGTGAAAATCGCGCGGCAGCACATGAAGCTTCCTATCAATATCGAAATCGCGCCTTCCGGAACGACCGCTGAAAATGTCGCTCAGGAAGTGTTCTTTATCGAGCGGGAAGCGAAAAGTCATCTCCTGGAAGTGCTGCTGAAGGAGTGTCGCGGACCGGTGCTGGTATTCACGCGGACCAAGCATGGTGCTCGTAAGCTGGCCCGTCAGGTCAAGAACATCATGGGACACTCAGCTGCGGAGATTCACTCCGACCGAACGCTGGGTCAGAGACGTGATGCACTGCAGGGGTTCAAGGTGGGGAAATATCGTATTCTCGTAGCGACCGATATCGCGGCTCGCGGGATCGATGTGGTTGGGATTGAAATGGTGGTCAACTACGATTTACCTAGCAACACCGAGGATTACGTTCACCGCATAGGTCGAACGGCGCGAGCGGGGCATGCCGGACGGGCAGTTTCGTTTGCGACTTTCGATCAGCGCAATGATGTTCGGGAGATCGAGCGATTGGTTCGGACCGGCCTGGCGGTGCGACCGGTACCGGCGTTGCCGTTTGATCGGGCTCCGCGGACAGGGCTCCCTGCCTTCGTGCAGGAGCAGGTCAAGAAGGACTCCGCCAAACAGCAGCCGTTCGGGCGCGGACACAATCCGATGTCGCCGCGTCGTCGCCGTCGCTAATTCTGCGCAGGGGAGGAAACTGGCTCAGACCAAGGGGTTTGAGCCGCCGGGGGGACTAGGTCTCAATTTCGTTATTGCATCAAAATGGACCAATAACGATACTTAGGTGGACCTAGAACATACCAAACATAGAGGTGGGGATCATGACACGACGTCTCCTTGTCGTCCTCGCAAGCTTCCCTCTTGTGTTCGCTCTAACTGCCAGTTCGATTTTATCCGCCACACAAGTAACCCCCCACAAGAACCGTCTTACTGCCGAGCAGGCCAGAACGACCATGGCACTGGACACCGGGGTAAGTCGCGTTGATTCGCCGCCACGAACGGCAACCCGGTCTCTGGGTGCGGTCAGTCCGCAGATCAATTCCCGCGGGTATTTGGTAGTCCAGACTTGGCGGGACTATCTGTCCAACGCCAATATGGGCAGGACGGTTGCAGTGAACCCTCCCGGCAACAGCTACGGCTCAGCCGTTCAGTTCACGGTACCGTACAAGGCGGGCCCGTACGCGGCTGATCGAACGAAGTGGGCTTGGTACGCATATGATGCCGTAACCGGGATGTTCACGAGTTCGATTCCTATTGTCCAGGATCCCGACCCGACGTCGAAGGAAGCTGGAACCAATCCGAGGATTGTCATTAATCCCAGTTCGGGAAAGGCGATAATCGGCGGACAGGATTTTCCCGACCAGCAGGCAGATCCAAACTATGCGCGTTTGCATGTTGCCTTCGACTCCGGACCGTTGACAGGTTCTTTTGGCGACCTGACCAGTGGGTCGGTGATGGCAGACTCCATCAATCAGAAAGACAATCTCGGGGCGGCTACGAACAGAACGCTCTGGCCGGCAATGGGGATGACGACATCTGCACTTGACACCGTGCTTTATCTGTTTGCGTTTGAAAACTCCGGCGACATTGGGGCGGTGAAGGTGTATCGCAAAGTGGGGACGGCATCGAGTTACCCCGATGATTCCTGGACTCTGGTATTCAAGGATACCTCATTCTGGCCTACGTGTGATTTCGCAGCATCGCACACCAGCACAAAGGTCGCTGCGATATGGACCAAGCAGACCGCAGCTGGCCGTACCGCGGGGGAAACGCGCGATGCTGATGTCTGGTATGCAGACTCTCCAACGGGGCTGGCCGGTACATGGACAAAACACAATCTGACGAATTATACGGGCGCTGGATATCGCGCCTGGGTTGATGCAAACGGTCTGTATGACTCCGGGGATCGGCTGCATATCATCTGGAATGCATCGGTAACCGACGGCGTGATGTTTGGAAGTCGAAGCTGTCGATTGTTCCACTGGTCGGAGTATAATCCTTCGAATACTTTCACAGTCTATAATGCCGAATGGGATCCGACCCTGACGGGGTGTCTCGGCGGCGCGAATGTCATGAATGTCGGCAATTTCTCGATAGGGGAATGCGACCAGCGTCTCTATGTCGTCTACAGTGCATGGAACGATCCGAATCAGTCCAGCGATGTCGATGACTGTGCCAAGGATGCGCCGTTGACGTCGGGAGCGAACGGTGAACTCTATTTTGTGGCGAGCAAGGACATTCAGGGAAAGTACTGGTCTGTGCCGCAGAATCTCTCGGGATCATACGCGAAGGATTGCGATTCATCGGGGAATTGCGCCGATGATCGGTTTGCGTCGATTTCCGAACGGGGCATTGATGAAAGCGTGATGCCTGGTGACTGGGCTGTCGCGACGGGGGCGACGTATGATCCCTGTGGATCGTACAGCGGCAGCAACTATATCCAGGTCTGGTATATGACAGATCGATATCCCGGAGGCGGGTCGATCAATCCACCGGTAGGGCCGATGACGCTCAATGATTATCGGTGGATACGTTTGGCGTGCAACAGCAGCTGTCCGGAACCGCCGCTCTCTGTCACGCC
Organism: Candidatus Zixiibacteriota bacterium; assembly: GCA_049290195.1. Lineage (GTDB taxonomy): Bacteria > Zixibacteria > MSB-5A5 > GN15 > FEB-12 > FEB-12. The sequence goes on along the minus strand of JBATNE010000100.1, from coordinate 914 downwards.
TGGATTTGTTACCTACCCTACGATTGTGCTGGCCGGACAGGAGAAGGACGTTACGCTGTCGCTCGGGAATTTCAGCAGTACGACGATCACTATCTCAGGCGTTTCTCTGGCCGAGGATTCCTGCAAGGGGCCAGGCTGCGTGAGCGGTTGGCTCGGAATGGCAGGGGTTCCAGGCACAGTGTCCCCGGGGACGATGGCGAGCGCAACATTACAATTGAACAAGAATGGTATTGTCAATAGTGCGGGTACCGGGAGACTGTTTGGCAAGGTCATTTTCAACGCCGGCCCGCCGATCCAGGCAGAGACGGTATACATCGATGTCCAGATTTATCCAGGTGAGTCTCCTTTCTTTGTCGATTCGATTGGCACCGCCTGCACTATTAAGCTGGCGCTCGGCATGGCAGGGAATATGGGGAACAGTTACCAGGGCGGCCTGAATATGAATTTCCGTCCGCCGGTTGAGTGTGATACCGGAATGAATTCGCGTGGCGACGCGAGTATCTATCTCGGGGATGCATCGCCGGTGATCCTGCACAAGGTAGGCTCCAATCCAGCTCAAGGTAGCTGGTCAATGTTCGATCAAGGATTCTCCAGTGCGCACACATTCCGATATTTGCCGACGCCAGAACCCCAACCGGCCCATTTGAGCACATCTTCCTATGACGGATTCTTCTCGGGGACACTGCTGTCAATTGATTCGTTGGTAAAGGTACGGATGACCTGGTACGCTCCGACGAACTCGGCGGACAGCTGTCACTTCATTATTCAGAAGATGCAGGTGACTCCGGCCATAACAGGTTCTGCGGTTACGAATCTGCTGATAGGCGAAGCGTTTGATTGGGATATACCATCGGACTCAGGAAACGGAACAAGCACCGGTGGATCGGCCGATGCGAGTGGATATGACATCGCGC
>JBATNE010000099.1:0-8725 GCA_049290195.1 Candidatus Zixiibacteriota bacterium | reverse complement strand
CATGAATATGGAACCCATGTTTGCCGGGAGTCAGGCCGGAGATATTGACAGTGACTTTGACACCGCCGGCGACTTTCTCGAATAGAACCACGCCGGCTACTTTGCTCGTGGGAGTAGGAGTGATGACGGCTACCGCTTTGGTGATCTCGGCAGCGGGCATTTTCATGTCGTGTTGCATCGGCTGACCAGACTGGGCTGATACAGTTGCGGCCGCCAAGAATGTGGCAGCAGTGAGGAGGGTGTAGAATCTCATTACAGGGCTTCCTTTCGCCTAACATGGACTACCATAGTCGATGTGCCATTAAACACTGGTGGGCTCGCACAGTTCCCTGTAGAAAAAGAGCCTCGCGGGGGGCTCTCTCTGTATTTGGATGTCTGAATTCCCGGATTATTTCGATGATTTGGCCGGGGCCTGGTCCATCTTCTTGAGATATGACTGAGGATCCTTGGCAAATTCGGCCGGGCACTTGTCGCAGCAGAAGAAGAGGCGACGCCCCTGGTAGTCGACGTAGCTGGAGGTGTCGATCGGCTTCCCGCTGACGGGACATGAAGTCTGTATGTTTTCAAACAATACGCTATCGGCGGCGGCCTGCTTGAAGTACTTATCCGGATCGGCTTTCAGCTTGGCTTCACACTTCTTACAGCAGAAATAGACGCGCTGTCCCTGGATATCCAGATACTGGGTAGAGTCAATCTCGTCCCCCATGACGGGGCAGAGGGTCTGGTGCTTTAGGGCCGGCGGGGTGTTGGCTTTCTTGGGAGCCGGTTTAGTCTCGGCACCAACCGCCATTGAGGCGGCGGCAAGGAAAATGGCCGCCAGACTCAGTTTTCGTAACAGGTTCATAGAAGAGTCCCTTCGTTGGTTTGCTTTGGCCTGGATATAACAACATCCCTGCCTATTCCCAGGCTTCCGTAACCCGTTGATTGGCTGGATATTGGGTATTTTTGACTAGGAGCGGCGGATCAAGGATTGTATAATATTGAAGGCCACTGTAGAATATTCTACGATCTTCCGAATTGTACATATAATAGGTGAATATGGCGATTAGCAGATTACAGGTCAGGATTTGGGTGCTGGCGGGGGTGATAGCCCTGACGGTCGGCATTCACTATGGCTGGGTGCTCGAGAGGATTTTCGGGCATTCCGACTGGGTGCATTCCGTACACGGAAGATTCTGCTATATCCCGATTCTCATTGGCGCCGCATGGTTCGGCGTTCGCGGAGGGCTGATCTGCGCGGCGGCAATCTCGGCGTTGATTCTCCCCTATCTCTTTGGGTTTGCAGGACACCACATGATGGAGCTGTCGGATGAGCTGGTCGAGGTCGTGTTCTATTTCGGGATTGGTGGATTGGTGGGGTTTCTGGTGGATCGAGAAGTACTGATTCGGAAGAAACAGGAGACCACACAGCTCGAACTGGAACGGTCACAGCATATGTCACAGGTAGGGAAAATGGCGGCCAGTGTGGCGCACGAGATCAAGAATCCGCTGGCATCGATAAAAGGGGCGACCGAGATCCTCTTAGACGATCGAATTTCGACGGAAGAACGCAGCGAGTTTCAGGGGATTGTCGGGCGGGAGATCAAGCGGATAGATTCCACCGTGCAGGAGTTTCTTGAGTTCGCACGTCCGCGGGACACGGTATTGGCCAAGCTCGATTTGTCGGAAGTAATAGATCGGGGGCTGAAACAGCTGGCAGTTCAGGGAGCGACGAGAGGGATCAGTTTCCAATCGGCGATACAGGAGAAGGTGATCGTTCGTGGGGATGGAGAGAAACTCCATCAGCTTTTCCTCAATCTCGTTCTCAATGCGATGCAGGCATCGCCGGATAATAGTACCGTGGCGGTGTTGCTCCGGAGGATTGAGCCGGGACGGGCGGAACTGATCGTGAAGGATCAAGGGAAAGGGATTCCGAAAGAAGAACGCGACAAGGTGTTCGAACCGTTCTATACGACCAAGTCGGCCGGTACCGGACTTGGACTGACGATTGTGAAGTCGATCGTTACATCGCACCGCGGCGAGATCTCCCTTTTGAGTGAAGCGAACCAGGGGACACAGGTGACGGTCAGAATTCCCCTCTGGGATGGAAATAAGTGATGAGCAGAATTCTCCTTGTTGATGACGATGCCGGGCTCAGGCGGATTATCCAGTTTAAGTTGAGCAAGAACGGGTACACGGTGACATCGGCGGCAGACGGCGCGGAGGCACTGTCGCTTTTGCGGCACCATCAGTATGATCTGATTCTCTCCGACCTCAAGATGCCGAATCTGGATGGATTGGAATTGCTGGCGCAGGTGAAGAAACTTCAGCCGGACACACAGGTGATACTGATGACAGCATATGCGACTGTATCACAGGCGGTGCAGGCGGTGAAGCTCGGGGCGTTTGATTACCTGACCAAACCGTTTGACGATGACCAGTTGTTTCTGGTGCTGGAGAAGGCGCTGAAAGTGAGCAGGCTTGAAGAGGAGAATCGTCATCTTAAAGATCAGCTCAAAGGCTTAAGCGGCGGAAGACAGATGGCGGGGGTCTCGGCGAAGTTTCGTGGGATGATGACACTGATTGAGAAGATAGCTCCGACCGATGCGACCATCTTGATTTCAGGGGAATCCGGCACCGGGAAGGAACTGGTAGCGAGGACGATTCATCGGTTGAGTCCGCGTCGGGATAAGGAGTTTATCGCGGTCAATTGTGCAGCCATCCCAAAGGAATTGATAGAGTCCGAGCTCTTTGGGCATGTTAAAGGGGCGTTTACGGGGGCAGTGCGGGATAAACGGGGGCGGTTTGAACTGGCTGATGGAGGCACGCTCTTGCTGGACGAGGTTGGAGAATTGGGGCTGGAGCTTCAGGCGAAGTTGCTCCGGGTAATACAGGAGCGATTGATCGAACCGATTGGGTCGGAAAAAGGGATCAGTGTCGATGTCCGGTTGCTGGCTGCAACGAATATCAATCTCAGGGACAAAGTGGACAGGGATCAGTTCCGCGAGGATCTGTTTTATCGACTGAATGTCATTCCGATTGAGGTTCCTTCTTTGCGTGAGCGGCGCGACGATATTCCGCTTTTGGTGAAGGAGTTCCTGGCGAGGTTTGCACCTGGTACGGCCATTGCGGTCGACAAAGAGCTTATGGAGGTTCTGACCAATCATACCTGGCCGGGGAACATTCGGGAGCTGGAGAACCTGGTGGAGCGAATGGTGATTCTCCGCAACACAGATCGGCTGGGGACAAACGATCTGCCATCGGAATTCCTGTCGAAACGTAACGGTGTCAAAGAACGAGCAGTTGACTCCGAACCGCAGATCGGGTTTCATGAGGCGGAACAGAAGCTGATATTAAACGCGCTTGAGAAATCCGGGTGGAACAAATCGAAAGCGGCGGACTATCTCCACATCCCGAGACATATCTTGTTGTACAGGATGAAGAAGTACTCCATCACGCAGACAGACGAGAGCCAGGATTAGAATCAACGATTCTGTTGAAGACTATTCTCCAGGTTCGACCGGACGGACTTCCCCGTTATTAACGTATCCCTTTATCTTTAACTCTCAACTCATTATCCATCAACACGATCATAAATGTATCCACGTTCGGCATCGGCGCTGCTAACAGGTACGCCATATGATGAGAACGGATCTTAGCACACTCTATCGGAGCCTCCTCCTCACACTCTGCTTGGTATCCCCTGGCAGTCTCGCCTGGCGTAACATGGCCGAGGCTCAAGCCACCGGTGCAGTGGTCACCGACACAGTCACCCAGGACCAGGTGATTGCTCAGGTACTGGCAAGCAACAACCGGCTGGCAGCGATGACGTTTATGGAGAAGGCGAGTCGGGAGAAGATTGGGCCGGCAGGAGCATGGGATGATCCGATGCTGATGCTCGGGGTGCAGAATATACCGACGAACTGGAAGATCAAGGAAGACCCGATGACGATGAAGATGCTCGGGTTGAGCTGGCAGATTCCGTACGCCGGGGACAAAGGGCTGGCCAGGAAGGCGGCGCAAGCAGAGGCTGAAGGGTACCATGCGGACCGCGAGGATCAGGTACTTCTTCTGGTGAGTGCAGCCAAAACAGCGTATGCGGATCTGTACTATCGGGGGCAGGCCTTGAATGCCCTGGCAGCACAATACGAGTTGCTGGATCAGTTGGTGGCAAGTATTCGATCGAAGCTTGAAGTGAATCAGGCCGGGCAGGAAGATCTGCTGTCGGCGCAAACGGAACTCTGGCGACTTCAGTCTGATCTGTTAATGGCCGAGGCGGATCTGGATAAGACGAAGTTTGACCTGAATGCCATGCGAGGTGTGGGGCTTGAGCGGCCGATTGCGGCGCTCTCTCCCCCACCGACGGACAGCATCCCAATGACGGCTGATCTCTGGATCGCACAGGCGAAAGATAATAACCCGCAGCTGAAGAAATTGGCGGCGCAGAGCAGGTCATACCAGTTCAGCGCACGGTCGAACCGGAGGATGTCCTGGCCAATGCTTAATCTATCCGGAGCATATGGATTTCGGACCGGGTATGACATCGGACTGCACGGGGAGTCTATGGGGCCCCGCAAGAACATGATTACGATACTTGGGACAATCTCTGTTCCGATATTCGCCTGGAGAAGTCAGCGTTCCATGGCCCGCAGTATGGATCAGATGAAGGCCAGCAGTGATGCGGAACAAGTTCAGGCGGGACGTGAGATTGAGGCCAAGGTCAGAACGCTCCATCTGAGCGCGCTGCATGGCCGGCAGAGCATTGGCTTATACGCCAATAACATTATTCCGGTATCACAGAACGCGTATGAAAGTGCGCTCTCAGGATATAAAGCAAACAGGACATCGATGACATCGGTGTTGAATCTCGCGCTGGCAGTGTATAGGAACAAGCTGGCGATGTATCAATTGTCGTTTCAGCTCGCGCAGACAATGGCCGAGCTGGGACAGGTAATAGGCAGGGCAGAACAGCCGGCCGGAAGTGACGTTAGGAACTAGTATGGCGACCAATCAGGAAGATCATCTGTTGGATCTCGATCCCCTCCCGGAAGGTGTGGAGACTCCTCCCCCGTATGTGCGGACAATGGGGATTATTCGGTGGGTACTCCTGATCGGAATGTCGCTGTTCGCGCTAGTGATGATCCTTGGGTACTTCAATTTGTCGCCGTGGGCATCGGCCGAGACGATATCAGCGCAATACCACTGTCCGATGCATCCGACCTATGTGAGCAGTCAGCCGGGAGAATGTCCCATTTGCGGTATGAACCTGGTACCGACGAGCGCTGAAATGAGCGCGGCCAAACCTCCCAAGGACACGAGTTCGATGGCTGAGGAACCGGAGCCGAATACCAAGGCGAAGCCGGGACAGTATTACTGTCCGATGGACCCGGAGGTTGTCTCGGACACTATGGGGCGGTGTCCGGTCTGCGGCATGAAGCTGCTACTTCTCAAAGAGAAATCTGGGCCTGAGTCGGATATGGGTGTTCCCAGCAACGTGCCGGGACTGGTTGAGGTGACGATCGACGAGCCGCGACTTCAATTGATCGGGCTCAAGACCGGGACGGTGTCACGACAATCACTGGCGTTGGGTCTTTCTGTAGTCGGTTATGTCGCGGCGGATGAAACAAAGCAATCGTCAGTACAAACACGAACCAGCGGTTGGGTGAAGAAGCTGTTTATCGATCAGACGGGACAGTCGGTCAGTGCCGGTCAGCCGCTGTTGACTCTGTACAGTCAGGATATGTACCAGGCACAGCAGGACTTCCTGGCGGCGCTGGACGCGGCGGGGCATGCAAATATCGATCAATCCCTTACTCGCGTTCGCACCGATATGGTCACAGCCACCAAAGAGCGACTGCGTCTGCTCGGTCTTGATGACAAGGAAATCGGCCGCATCGAGAAGGATAGAAAAGGGAGCGCTGAAGTAACGCTCAACAGTCCCTACTCCGGCGTTGTACTGCAGAAGAATGTCACCGCCGGTCAGACGGTTTCGCCGGACCAGGTTCTACTGACTCTTGCTGACCTGAGGCAGGTGTGGTTTGTGGCGGACCTGTACGAGCAGGACATTGCACGTATCAAGATCGGACAGGATGTGCAGATTGAGTTTGCATCGGCAGGGATATCTCGCCAGGGAAAAGTTGCGTTCATCTACCCCACTGTTTCCAATGAGACCAGAACGGCAAGGGTTCGGATAGAGCTGTCCAATAGTGACCTCTCGCTTCGCCCGGGAATGTATGGTAAGGCGACGATTGCGCATTCCGGCGGTGATGTGCTGGCGGTTTCGAGTGAAGCGGTACTGGACGGCGGAAAGACCAAGTATGTCTTTGTGGTGCATGACAAGACACACTTTGAGCCAAGGCTGGTGACGGTAGGTCGAAGTTCGGATGACTGGATGGAGATTCTCAGCGGGCTGAAGGAAGGCGAAGTTGTTGTTACCAGCGCCAATTTCCTGATTGATTCAGAGAGTCGATTGAAGGCGGCAATCACTGGTATGGGTGGAACGTCGAACAACGAACAGCCGTCGCATACGCACTAGGACCAGCAGAATCAGATGATCAAAGCTATTATTGAATATTCTGCCCGGAACAGGGCGATTGTCCTGATTGCGACTCTGCTGGCGGTGGTCGGGGCGTGGTACTCGCTCAACAGAGTACCGCTGGATGCGATCCCGGACTTGTCAGACGTGCAGGTGATCTTGTATTCCGAATGGATGGGGAGAAGTCCGGACCAGGTTGAAGATCAGGTCACCTACCCGATAGTAACGGCTCTCCTCTCGGCTCCCAAAGTATCGGCGGTTCGTGGATATTCGATGTTCGGGATGTCGTTCGTCTATGTCATTTTTGAGGACGGGACGGATATCTACTGGGCGCGGAGCCGGGTGCTTGAATATATGAAGCAGTTCGAGGGGAAATTGCCGTCAGGGGTGACACCATCGATAGGACCGGATGCATCATCGGTGGGCTGGGTATTCCAATACGCACTGGTGGATTCGAGCGGGACCCATGATCTATCCGAACTTCGGACGTTCCAGGATTTCACCCTTCGATACGCGCTGGCATCGGTGCCGGGAGTAGCGGAAGTATCATCGGTTGGGGGATATCAGAAGCAATATCAGATCGAAGTTGATCCGGACAAGCTGCGGGCGTTCAATCTCTCCCTTGCCGACGTATCCCGTGCGATCCGCCAGAGCAATGCGGATGCAGGTGGTCGCGTGATGGAGCTGACCGAACGGGAATATTACATTCGCGGGCGAGGGTACATCCATGATCTGGAGGCGATACGGAAAGTAAGCGTAGGGTCATCGCAGACAGGGACACCGATAACGGTGGCCGATGTAGCCAGAGTGTCATACGGTCCTGAAATCCGGCGAGGGGCGGCGGACCTTGACGGACTGGGGGATGCAGTCGGCGGGACAGTCATCATGCGATATGGGGAGAATGCGCTTGATGTGATTCAGCGGGTGAAGGCAAAGATTGAGGAGATCAGGCCGGGATTCCCCAAAGGGATCGACATTAAGATTGTCTACGACCGCAGCAATTTGATTACGCGCGCGATCAATACGTTAAAGCGGACATTGCTTGACGAAGGACTGGTGGTGGCGGCGATCATTATCATCTTCCTTTTGCATTTCGGAAGTTCTCTCGTGCCGATAATTGCACTGCCGATTTCCGTGATACTGGCGTTTATCCCGATGCATTTACTGGGGATAAACTCGAATATCATGAGTCTGGGCGGGATAGCCATTGCAGTTGGAGCGATGGTCGACGCAAGTATTGTGCTGGTGGAGAATGCGCACAAGAAGCTGGAGCGAGCGCGGCCGGGAGCTGACAGGAAAGAGATCATCATCGCGGCGATGAAGGAGATTGGACCATCGATCTTCTATTCCCTTCTGATCATTACGATCGCCTTCCTCCCTATCTTCGCACTGACCGGTCAGGCCGGGAAGCTATTTGCCCCGCTGGCCTGGACCAAGACGTTTGCCATGTTCTTCTCGGCGATTGTTGCGGTGACGGTTGTGCCGGCGCTGATGACCTGGCTTTTGCGGGGACATATACGCCATGAGCGGGACCATCCGGTTTCGAGATTCCTGATTGCCCTGTACAAGCCGTTTGTCTTTGTGGCGCTGCGAAATCCGAAGACGACCATCGCGATCGGGTTGGCGGCGATCCTTTCGGCAGTTCCGATGATTCCCAAAATCGGTTCGGAGTTCATGCCGCCACTCAATGAAGGGGACATTCTGTATATGCCGACGACGTTTCCGGGGATTTCGATCGAGGCGGCACGGCAGTCGATGCAGTATCAGGACAGAGTGATCAAGTCGTTTCCGGAAGTGATATCGGTGTATGGAAAGGCAGGGAAATCTGAGACGGCAACCGACCCGGCTCCGCTTTCGATGCTGGAGACCGCGGTACAGCTGAAGCCAACCAACGAGTGGCGCAAAGTGCCACAGTCGAGGTGGTACTCCAGCTGGGCGCCGGAGTTTGTCAAGAAGGGGCTGAGGCACATCTGGCCGGAAGAACGAACGATCACCTGGAAGGAACTGGTGGCGGAGTTTGATAAGGCGCTGCAGATGCCGGGCTGGACCAATGCCTGGACTATGCCAATTAAGACCAGAATTGATATGCTCTCGACCGGGATTCGTACGCCGATTGGTGTGAAGATATTTGGCGCTGATCTGGATGAGATCGAACAGATCGGTACCGGGTTAGAGCGGAGTCTGTCCAAGATTCGCGGGACGAGGTCGGTG
>JBATNE010000098.1:0-2992 GCA_049290195.1 Candidatus Zixiibacteriota bacterium | reverse complement strand
TGGCAACACTAACCACCGCCCTGTTTTCATGTGACATAGCTTCTGGAAGGAGTTCAAAAAAGACAGCACCAAGGAATACTCCCGCTCCAAATGAGACAAATAAGTGGAGCAGGTCCTCGGACCATTGGCGATAGAGCGCTACCATCCCGCCAAGGGACGCCGCGATAAACAGGATAATGCAGTACCAGAACAAGTTAGAACCCATGGGTGGCCCAAATGAACGGGGCTGCCCGATGGGAGTCAAGAGAAAAGGGAGTTGCCTCTGTGACAACTCCCTTCACAATTTGGATGTCTCAAGCAACACCATTGCCCGGCCAGTATTGCTCTGCGGAAGTCAGGTTCGGTGTGTCGATCGGATCAAGCAGATAACCGTTCTTCGGGTCTCTGGCTGACCAACACATAATTTCCACTCAGGATCTTTCCGACTACCGTGGCGAACTTTGCAGGCGTGAGTGTTTGAAGTCCGTACGAATGCCAGCAGTCTTTGGATCCTACAGCGGCAAATTTCTCGGCCTCTTTTCTCTTTGGCATGGATCACTCCCTATTGTGTCATTTCCCCTCTATCTCTTGAAGTAGTTACCAATAAGTATGCAGTAGATAGCAGCGGCAAATAGGGACGCCTTCTACCGAAATAAACCACCACCTCCTTTGCCAGGTTGCGGATCCGCATAAGGTGCTCCGATCCCATCAGAATGTACACCATATGAGTCTATATATACTAGTCTTTTGACATACACCTAGCTGGCCAATAAAATATGTAACCGCTTGATAGCCCTATGCTTATAGATGTTGACAACTTGTTGGGTGACCCCGAGCATTTTGGCAATTTCACGCTCCGTTTGGCCGCTGAGATAGGCTTTGATCACCTGCTGCTGACGGGGTGAGAGTGAGTGGGTAATGTGATATTTGAGACGCCCACGAAATTTGTCGTAGGCACGAATCTTTAGATCTTCTGTGTCTTGACCATGATATGCGGATTGCTCATTGGCAAACGACTCCAGAAAAATTCGGTCCACCAGCACTTCGGCAAACTCGAACTCCTTCCGGGGCGGTGTGCTCGGGCTCATCCGTCAATCACTCAGATTGCCACTCTGTCGAATCCGGTTCACATCGGCAACCGTGATGGCAAACTTCTGTGCCGTCTCCTCTCGAATCTCATTGAGCGCCACTTTACGTTCATAGTCAGAGAGGTCGGTCGGCAACTGTTGTAGTCGGCGCTTATAGTAATCAAGTATCTGGGCATGATTGGAGAGCACCGGCTTGCTCGGTGCAGTGGTGGTCTGCTTGGTCGGGGCGGGCTTGGTCGGCTTGGCCGCAGTCGTGGTCGGCTTCTTCTTGGCCGCCATTGCCAGAAGCGAATCCTTGCCTGCTACCACTTGACTGAGGGAGTCGGTTTTGGCGGTATATGCCTTCCTCGCGGCGTACAGAGAGTCTCCCCAAGCCTGCTCCTTCTTCTGGTAGACAGTCCTCAGTGAGTCAGACTCCTTCCGGAGTATGGCAGCTTCCTGCGACCCCTTGAGATACCCTTCCTGGTACTGCTTCTTCTCAGTCGCCTGATTCCGCCAGGCGCTCAGATAGGCAATACCGACAACAACCGCCAGCAAGAGTAGCGCCAGCAACACTTTTTTCATACTATGACTCCCATTTCCATGCCATTGATATCCCTCTTTGGCAGTGGGTGTCAAGTTTGAACTGTCACCCGGCTGTTATTCGGCTCTGGTGGCCTCTTGTTCGAGATTCTTAAGGGAGAGATGCTCTTTCCGAAGGTAATAGAACCCCATGAGGGTGATCGGGATATACTGCGCCGCGTGAAGCACCAGCGCAAACGACAGCGCCTCCGCCCGGCCTATATGATAATTCTCCAGCGTCCAGACTGTCCCCACATGGTAGACCCCGACAAACCCCGGTGACGACGGTATCAGAATCGACACCGACACCACTACCAACAGGACAAACGATGCCGAGATCGGCAGGTCAAAGCCGAACGCCTGAAAGACAAACCAGTTAGACACCCCCATAATGATCCACAGAATCAGCGTCTGCCCTGCTACCGGCCACAACTTCTTGGGATCGCGAATAAACTCCAGCCCGCGGGTCGACTTCTGCACCAGATCCTGAACTTTGCTCCTGATTCTCGCCGGCAGAAAGAACAGCGTCCGGGAAATTATCTCTCCGGACTGCGATGGTCTCAGCGCCAACAGCAGCATAAACAGAATGCCGATCAGGGCAATCCCGACCGCAACCAGGAGCCCTTCCCGCATGTCGGTCTGTAGATCCAGGTGTGATGTCTCAATCACTACCCCAAAGATCAGCAGCAGCGCCACCAGGTCGAACACCATTCGTTCGACAAAAATGGTCGCCAGCGATGCGGACTTAGTTATCCCCTTATCCTGACTCGCCAGCGAATACGCTCGGACGAATTCTCCAAGCCTCAACGGCAAGACGTTATTTGCCATGAATCCAATACAGGTCGCGGCAATCAGATTGTTGTACTTCACCGGCTTGATCGGATCAAGCATGAACCGCCAGCGGTACGCCCGCTGGTACATCCCAAAAGCGACCAGCGCGATATTGGGCAAGAGCCACACATAGTTCGCTTCCTTGAGCGCCCCGACCAGTTCATTGAAATTGATACTGCGGAACAGCAAATACAGAAGCCCAATGGAAATTGCGAACCCGAAAAAGATGTAAAGACCCCGCTTGCCCTTCATGCCTACCTTCTGCCCTCTGCCACGTCCCGCGCGACAACATCAAATTCCCTGGCCGCCCGGTCCCAGTTAAATCGCTCCGCCCACTCCAGCGCCCCCTGCTCGATTCGCTTGCGAAGCGGTTCATCTTGAAGCAGCATGAGTAGCTTGGCCGTCAGATCATCGATATTACCGTGCTCATACAGGAATCCGGAGACTCCTACTTTTACTGAGTCGCGAAGCCCCGGAGAGTTGGCCGCCACTACCGCCGTCCCGACCGAATTCGATTCGATATTGGTCAGCCC
>JBATNE010000097.1:0-19808 GCA_049290195.1 Candidatus Zixiibacteriota bacterium | reverse complement strand
GAATACCACCGGTCATGTGCCCACGGCCACAGCACCAGGTTCGAATAGGTGTGAATATTATGAATGACCGAGAAGTGCCGTGAGATGATAAAATTGCGAAGATTAGTCGTCTCGGGTTCAGAGAATGCTGATGGTCCGCGATAGGTTTCGCTCGACGTTGTCGGCGATGACCCAATATCGTCGTAGCCCCAGGTATAGCCAAAATTGCGATTGAGATCGATGCCGAACTGGCCGCCGGCCAGGGGACGCCGATTCTTGCGCCACAGGCCGCCGCCGGCCGGATTGGTGGTTTCGTTGTAAACGTAGCCGTCAGGGTTGGTGACGATCAGGAAATACAATTCACGCGTGTCGATGACCGAAGTAACGGTAGCGTCGGCACCATAATTATTGCACAGGTACAACATGTAGGTCATCAGGCAATCGGCCCCCTGCGGCTCCCGCGCGTGAATGAGAGAGTTGTAGAACACCTCCGGCTTATTTTCATCCACCGTGGGATTGTTGGACATCTTGACCACCCACTGGTCGCGTCCTTCGATAGTCTGCCCTATCGAGAAGCGTGGTGAAACGATATTGGGAAACACGGTCGCGAGGGAATCGAGAAACGAGAGTATCTGGCTAAATGTCCTGTAGCCGCCGAACGCCTGGCCGGAACGAGTCGCATAGAACGATGCCATATCCGGTTCGTCGACATGATACGGGATCCCCAGATAGGCCAGCTTGTCCAGGTCGCCCGGATGAGCCAGCAGCTCAATCGTTCCGTCCTTGCTCTCGAGAACATCGAGACCGAGCGCAGACATATCCAGGTACTGCTGTTTGGTGATATTGGCGACAGTGACTTTGGGGATCTTGGCGTTCTCCGCAAGGGCGGTTGCGGCGGTGAGGAAGCAGGTAAGCCCGAAAATCAATGAAAAACCAATGGTGCGACGCATTCGGTCACTCCTGTTGATAGAAGTATTTGGTCGGATCGACGGAGGTAGTCCGACGGCAAGTATCTGACAAAGCGTTTATCTCTATGCAAGATAACCTGTTTTGGAAATCCGGCAACACAAAAGGGGGGCGACCATGACGCTAATTTTCCATTTGAAGTTTCAGCCCAAGTCCATATACTGTACCTCTTTCACTAACCAATTCAGGAGACTATGAACGTTCTGGTAGTTGGGTCCGGTGGACGCGAGCATGCCCTGGTATGGAAGCTCAAGCAGTCCAAACAGGTTGACAAAATTTATTGCGTCCCGGGTAACGGCGGCATCTCGACTTTGGCTAAATGCATCAATGGCAAGGTGGAGAACACCCGCAGCCTGTTCGAGATTGTCCAGCGTAACAAAATTGATCTGACTGTGGTAGGACCTGAAGGCCCTCTGGCCAATGGGATTGTCGATGACTTCACCCGGCGCAAGCTGAGGATTTTCGGCCCGGACAGAAAGTCCGCCCAGCTGGAATCCAGCAAGGTGTTCGCCAAGGAGTTCATGAAGCAGTACCACATCCCCACTGCCCCGTTCCGTGTTTTTCAGACCTATGCCGAAGCGATAGGCTTTTGCAATTCGGTCCAATTCCCTGTGGTTATCAAAGCCGATGGTCTGGCTGCGGGCAAGGGTGTGGTGGTGGCGAAAGACATCGCCGAGGCTACTGACGCGCTCGAAATGATGATGATCAAGCGCGTGTTCGGCAAGGCCGCGGACAAGATCGTCATCGAATCATGCCTGGTCGGACAGGAAGTTTCCATCATGGCGATCACCGACGGCAAGACGATCATCCCCCTCATTCCAAGCCAGGACCACAAGCGCGCTCTCGATGACGACAAAGGCCCAAACACCGGCGGTATGGGGGCGTATTGCCCTGTGGATTTGATTACGCCGGAACTGATGATGGAAATACAGGAGCATATTCTCGAGCCCACCATCAATGGACTGCGTAACGAAGGAATCAACTTCTCGGGAATTCTGTATGCCGGATTGATGCTTACGGAGCATGGACCGCGCGTCCTTGAATTCAACGTCCGCTTTGGCGACCCGGAGACGCAGGCGATATTGCCGATGCTCAAGACTGATTTGATTGACCTGTTCAAGGCGGTGATCGACAAGAAGCTGGCGAATTTCCCCAAGCTGGAATGGCGCAAAGGATCTTCGGCCTGTGTGATCATGGCCTCAAAAGGCTACCCCGGGAACTATAAGACCGGAATTCCGATTTCGGGAATAGAAGCGGTTCGGGACAACAATTGTGTCGTCTTCCACTCCGGCACCCGGCGGGAGAACAACCGGTTCCTGACCTCAGGTGGGCGCGTACTGGCCGTCGTTGGAGTTGACAATGACCTCAAACAGGCGCTGGACCGGGCGTACGCGAGTGTAAAAAAGATTAGATTCGATGGGGCCCATTATCGTCGTGATATTGGCGCCAAGGCCTTCAAGAAAGTAGAAACGGCAGCGAGTTAAGAAATGCCCAAGGTACTTATTATTCTCGGATCAAAAAATGACATGGAATATGCCGATGTCTGCAAGGCTGAATTGACCAAGCTTGCGATAGAATCGGTTATCGAAGTTTCCTCCGCGCACCGTCATCCGGCCAAGACGGCCCAGTTGACGACGCAGGCGGCTGCCAATGGCTTTGAAGTCATTGTCGCCATGGCAGGCCTTTCGGCCGCGCTGCCGGGGGTGGCAGCTGCCCATTCCAACTTACCGGTAATTGGTGTTCCCTTGCCGGGTGCCCTGGGCGGATTGGATAGTCTCCTGTCCGTGGCTCAAATGCCTCCGGGAATACCGGTTGCATCGGTGGCGATCGGGATGCCGGGCGCCAAGAATGCCGCTATCCTGGCCGCCAGAATCCTGGCGCTCAAGTACCCGGATGTAAAGACAGCCCTCGAGGCGCATCGAGCGGCGCTATAGTTTTTGAATCCAAAGCACTGCCAGATTTGTTTAAGTATTAGAATAGAGAACGGTTAACCCCGCAAGGAGAGTACATGGCAAGAATGAAAGGCATTCTTACGATCATTCCCCTCACAGCCTTTGCGGCACTGATTTTGTCGGTGTCTGCGATCAATGTTCAGGCGGCTTCAGACAAGGCCAAAGCAGCATTCAACAAAGGCGTTACCGCCAAGCAGGGCGGAAAGGCCGACGAAGCGATCGCGGCATACAAAGAAGCAATTGCCACGGATCCTGACTATGTCGACGCCTACCTCAACCTGGGCGCAGTGTATTTTGAAAAGGGAAGTCTGGACGACGCTCTAAAGGCGTTCCAGTCCGCTTCTGAAAAGGATCCCAAGAATGCCGAGGCATTCGCCAATATTGGGAGAGTTCAGTTCACCAAGCGCAGCTATGTGGAATCCGAGGCCGCTTACAAGAAGGCAATTGCCCTCGATGAGAAGAAGCCGGAATATCTCAGAGAAGTGGGCAAAGTCTATTTCGCCCGCAAAGCATGGCCCGAACTGACCGCTACCTGCGAAAAGCTGGGACAGATGAATGCCGCTGACGACCAGTCCTGGTACTGGATGGGAAAAGCGTATGAAGGTCAGGACAAGACTGCCGATGCCCTCGCGGCATTTCAGAAGTCAGTCGTAGCCAAGCCGAAGAATTACAACGCCCATTCCGCTATGGGTCAGATCTACCTGCAGAAGGAAGATTATACTTCTGCGGCCAAGGAATTCAAGGCGGCGCTGGCAGCCGACCCCAAAGGTTTCAAAGCGGCGTATAACTATGCGTACTCCGTTGAAACGAAGAATCCCGATGACTACACGGCAAATATCGCCAATTGGCAGGATTTTGTCCGGGTTGCCGGAGCCAATCCCAAGGCAAAAGAAGATGTCGCCGTCGCAACTCAGCACATCAAAGAGTTGAAAGAAGCGCAGAAGGCCAAAGGGAAGTGATCCTCTTGGCATCAAGTGAAGAGCCCTGGGCCAGCAGCCTGGGGCTTTTTTGTACCTATGGAAGTGGTTTGGGCAAAACAACCGGACTCGTTGCCTATTCAAAGCTGACCCAAAAAGAGAGACCGCCGTGATGGCGGTCTCAACTAGTAACGACTGCGTACGTTAACCGAATCTATTTCTGATCGAAATCTACCTTTACGAAATCTTCCCAGTCCACCCGCTCGGTCTTGCCGTTCGGCTGGATGACGAAGATACCCCGATTGCTATCGTCAACATCGTTTGAGCCCCGCAAACGGAACGTCCGGCCATCAGAAACTGTAACGAGCGAAGTTGACGACGACTGCTTCTCTATGGACTTGATCAACCCAAGCTCTACTTCGAATCTAACATCCCGATACTCACCATTGATCATCTCCCAGGTGTTCTCTTCGTCGTCGTCCCATTTGATTGTCCCGGTGAGTTTGTCCCCTTCTTCGGTGGTGACTGTGCCGTGCAGCGGCCGGCCGCCGTCGAACTGATCATAGGTAACCTGCTTGGTCGGCTCTTTGAACTCGAGCTTGTCGAACTGATCCCAGTCAACGACCACCTGCCCGAACGCCGGGTCGCACACCACGATACCACGGTTGCCGTTGTCAACGTCGTTCGTGCCGCGCATGACCAGGTCTTCCCCGTTCTTAAGGGTGACACTGGCGCCTTCCGAGCTGTATCGTTCAATCGAAGCTATCTTGTCAAAGCGAATCTTTCTGGTGCGATCACGAGTTTCGCCGTCGAGCACATCGGCACCGAATGCCTCATCCACATCCCACGCAACCCAGCCGGTAAACAGGTCGCCGCGCCGAGTGGTGACTGTGCCATACAGCCGACTCCCCATCATCGATTCGGCATCGGCAGCAGTGGGCTGGAATTCGACTAGTTCGATATCTTCCCATGCCAGCTCGGTCTCACCCTCATGCTTGTCCTCGACAATGATCTCACGGTTGCTTGACCCAATATCGCCGCCGTCGGATTCCATATGTACTTTCAGGCCCGACTTCAGCACGATATCGGCTGCGTCATCACCATCCGGGCGAATTGTCTTGATATTGCCGATGCGTATACCGGATTGGGAACTGGTAGACGATTCGATACCATCTTCGCTGTCTCCAATCTTGAGACCGAAAATCTCGATCTTCGTTTTGTCCCTGTGCGTCCGGCGACGAACCCCGCTGTTGGCCTCTTCAGGCTCCCGCTCGCGGGTACCGTCAAGTATGTCCACCCAGCTGGCTTCGTTCTTGTCCCAGCGAATCAACCCCTGGTAAACATCTCCGTCCCTGGTGGTGATCTTTCCGTAGATCTGTCCCGAAGTGTCTCCAGCGGAGACTGCCGCTGCGGTGACGAACAGGGATCCAATCGCGAATAACAGAATTCTTGGCTTCATATGCACCCCGGTGAAGAAAGGTAACTCATCATACTGCAATTCTATACGATGAAACTGGGCCACGGGTTCGGGAGAAATGGAGAAAATATGACCAGTTGAGCGTACTATTTGAGGAGGACCAATTTGCGAACAATAGCCGTCGATCCCGCCTGAAGGCGGTAAAAATACACCCCGGATGACAGCCTCAAGCCGATTGATTCGCCGGCAGGCCAATTGATCTGATGCCACCCAGCTGGGTACTGGCGATCGACCGGGACGGCTATCTGTTGTCCGAGGATATTGTATATCTCAAGCCGCACATTGTCGGCCCTGGGCAGGCCGAAATTGATCACCGTCGTCGCATTGAATGGATTCGGGTAGTTCTGTAGAAGCGTCACTGCCCTGGGCAAATTGGGGGACTGATTCTCGCCGACTTCGGTTCTGGCACCAATGTTGATTTGCCCCGGCAGGACCGTTGGTCTTCCCCACACACCGGCGCGTGTCCGAAGCTGAGCCATTGATCCGCTTGTACTATCTTCAGTAATGTTCGCAAGTCCTTCCAGTGTGTCCGCATGAAAGTAGAGCCGTCCGATCACAGGAGATCCGGCTGAGATTGAGTCAGACGCCGTCAAGGCCGCCAATGTAACACTCCCCCTGCCCGGGGAAGATGCCGTGTGAATCTGGTAGTGCCCGACAAGAGACGGGGCAAGCACCACGGAATCAAAATGTAAGAGTGTATCTTCGAAATTGATCGGAAGATCGAGATCGGAAACAGCAGCATTCAAATGCAGAGTCAGCGGTACCGACACAGTATCCCCCGTCATACAATCCGCCGCGCCGACGATCATGGTGTCGGTTGACACGGTCAGCCAATCCACTATCACAGGCACGGTTGTTGTCTGATTGAACGAGTTGCTGTCGGTGACGACTAGTGAGCCGACATTGCGCCCTTCGGCCAGTGCAGACCATTGAAAAGTGAGAGGAATGCTGTCCCCCGCAACACCACTCGTAGCACCCAGTGTGATCCACGAGCTGGTGCTCTGGGCAGTCCAGTTGATCGATCCGACCCCTGGGTTGGTAATCAGCAGAGCCGTGTGGAGCGGGGTCAACGTGTCCAGAATTGAAAAGTGAATGGAATCGGGAGTAACTTTCAAGTATGGGCGGTTCGAGACAACCTGGAAATGAACCGGTATGGTATCCGGTGAATTGACCGCCCCCGCACCCTGTACGATGAGAGAAGCATCATAGGTGCCGGTATCGAGCGTGCTTGAATTAAGCGTAGCGACCACCGACGCTGGGGCTGTCCCCGATGACGGACTGACCGTGAGCCAGGGAGCGGTTGACACTGCCGTCCATGCGATTGTACCGGTACCGGTATTCTCAATTGATATTGACGATTCAATTGTATCCCGCACACCCTTAAACGTCGCTACAGAGAGAACCGAAGGTGTTACGGTCAGCACTGGAGCAGTAATGTCTACACGTACCGGGACCGTCACGGTGGAGTCATGGTTGTCATCATCGACCAACGTAAGATTGGCGTAGTGAGCACCATAAGCGAGGCTTTGCACGACCGCCACAGAGACCGTGTCGACTGTTTGTCCGGTGGCGGGAGTCACCGCAATCCATGGCACGGAGCTCTTTACCCTGAAATGCAGCTTGTTGTAGCCGGCGTGATTGATGATCAGGTTGGTACTCGGTAGTTGTGCGCTGATGTCGGCCGTCATTCTTATCTGCGAGGGATTGGCTGCCAGCGTGGGGTTGTTATAGGTCTCTATAGAGGCATAAATATTGAACTGGCCGGAGCGCTTGTCCACCCAGGTCACATATCGATTGCGGCCATCGAGCGCGACATCAGGTTGCAGTTGCGCACTGTCTGTTGTGCCGTTGGCGCGGAAGTTGATCTCGCGTATTACTCCGGTGACATCGATCATTTCCCCGCTCACATCCCATGACGAGGCCGACGAGTCGGACCAGACAATGGAGACATTGCCGAGGCGATCGGCGGCGATTGCCGGATCACGCTGAGCCAACACCGAGACATCGGCATTGACCCTGGCATCGGAAGTGATTGGCGTCATCGAGGTATCGAACTTGCGAGCGTAGATGTCAGGATTTGACGGATAGGTACCATTGCGCCAGTCGGTCCAGACGACGGTAAAGTGTCCCGCACCATCGGCGGCAATATCGGGGTACGCCTGTCGGGTAGTCCCCACATCGGAATTGACTTTGACATTCACGCCGAGTTTGTGGCCGAGCGAGTCGATTCGCTGAACGAAAATATCGTCGTTACCGACCCGATTGTCGTACCACGTAACCACAGCCCAGCCGTCGTTGGAGAGACTTACCCGAGGGGCGTGCTGCTGCGCCGTTCCGTTATCATCGTTGATCCGGAAATTGGCGCCAATGGGCGCTCCGTTAGGTGCAATGATTTGTCCGTAAATGTCCCAATTTCGATTGCGGTAGTCGGCCCAAACGACGACACCTCTCCCCCATGTGTCGCAGGCCATGTCCGGCAGCTCTTTGAGCGAGTCCGGCTTTTCTATGGAAATATTTCGATTGGTTCCAAGCGGAGTCAGAGCTGAGTCGTAACGCTGGAAATAGATATGCGGCCCAAATGGATAACTGCCATCGCGATAATCCTGCCAGACGATGGCATAATTCCCGGAGCCGTCAATTCCCAGCGCCGGACCGGATTGATAGGTACGGTTTGTATCATCGTTGACTATCTGGTTACTGCCGAGAGCGTCCCCATTCAGCGTGAAGCGCTGAATAAAGATATCTCGACTGCCACTGCGGTAATCAGACCAGGCAATGGCAAACCCTTTTCCCGGTATGACTGTGATCCGGGGCTGGCTGTGTTCGACAGCCGCACCGTCATTGTTCACCAGGAAATCAGTCTTGGTCCCTGCCGAAAGGCTGGAAACAGCCACAGTCGCACAGAGTACCAGCGACATTGCTATGTGATTCACGGTTTTCACCGCGATTAAGAAGGCAATAAAAATGCCCGCCATAAAGGCGGGCACTTTCATTTCGGCTCAATACTGCCAACTTCTTGTGGACGCTAGAGTTGGCTATTAGACTCAAATTGTATTCGAGAGCTGTGACATCATTGCGGACATGCTCGTACGGAACGAATTGCCCGATGACAGCAGCGGCTTTTTCCTCTTAGCTACTATCTAGGTCTTTTTTTGTGGCGGTTAGCGCGTCTGCGTTTCTTCCGCTTGTGGGTATTGATTTTATGCCGTTTGCGCTTTCTTCCGCAGGGCATTCATCCTCCAATAATGTTACAACTACAACGACAACTTCGTGATCATGTTCTTAAATTCGTTGGACGGCTTGAAAACCGGAACCTTACGGTCCGGCACAGGCACTACATCTCCCGTGCGTGGGTTACGGGCTTTGCGCGCCTTGCGAAGTTTGATCTTAAAGGTCCCAAAGCCTCGAATTTCGATGTTATGTCCTGTTTCCACCGACTTCTTGACGGTATCAAGAAACGAGTCAACAACAACGGCTACATCCGTGCGCGTCAGGCCTGTCTTTTCGGCCACTTTCTCGACCAAGTCCGCTTTTGTCACTGCGTCCTCCCTCGATACTATAGGCTAAAATTTACTACTCTTATCATGAGCATACTCTACTATCCAGTTAGTCATCTAATCCGAATCCCAACGCAGGTAAGCAGTTGGGGCAGGGGAAGATAATCACTCTCAGCCAGAAGAAAAGCGAATTTTGATGTTTTGTCTACTTTTTTTTGGGGAAAATGGCCTTAGACCCAAGTCACTGATAAAGATACATCAGTTGAGGACCCGAAAGTCCCCTCTGGACCGCCGCATTCATGTTCCCCATGAACTGCCCAATCAGGTCCCAAAAGGTCACTCGCTCGCGCCGAATCGGGCGCACAACGCCCGGATCCGGGTCCAAATCGGCCAATTTGGCGGCTAGCTTGATCGCTTCGTGAAGCCCGCCCAGAGTGTCTACCAGCCCCATTTTGTAGGCCTGGAGCCCCGTAAAGACCGATCCATTGGCAAATCCATGGACGGAGTCGACTGGCAATCCACGCCCTTCAACCACCACCCCAACAAACTGCTCGTAGGAGTCCATAACGACCGAATGGAGCATCTTCTGCTCGTTTTCGGTCATAGACCGGGAGTAGTTGCCGACGTCCTTAAGTTCCCCTGACTTAACGACTTCCAAGTTCACACCCACCTTTTCCATCAGCCCCTTATAGGTGTTAAACTCAAAAATCACGCCGATCGAGCCGGTCAGCGTTCCAGGGTTGGCGACGATTTTTGAGGCAGCGCAGGAAATATAGTAGCCGCCGGAAGCAGCCACGGAGGCCATGGAGACCACAACAGGCTTTTCGTCTTTGAGGCGCTTGATGGCATCAAACACTTCTTGAGAGGCAGCCACTGAGCCGCCCGGGGAATTCACTTGGATTACCACCGCTTTGATCGACGAGGTCTTGCCCCAGCGGTCGAGCTGCCGGATGAGTTGGCGGCCGGAATCGTCGTCGATCACGCCCCACATCTCAACGAGTCCGACATCGCTACCGCCAATTGAGCCGTAGCCGAGGTCGTCCCCTCCACTCACTGTACCGAGAAAAGCCAAACCGAAAATGCCGAAAACTGCGAGGCATGCGACGCCGATCACGACGCCGATAATGATATCCCGTTTTTTAGCCACTTCCCTGTCCGTTAATCTACCAGAATCTTGATCCGGTCACCGGGCTTCAGCGCCTGAGGATTATTCAGAGCGTTTGCCGCGACGATTTTTGCGATGGTCGTATTGTACTTCTGAGCAATCCGGCTCAGCGTGTCTCCGTTGCGAATCTTGTAAATGACTACCTGGGTAGCATCGCTCTCGCCCGGGGCGACAGCCAGCTGCTGTCCGATGAAAATGCGTGCCGACTTTGACAGCCCGTTCTGGTCCCGAATGGCCGAAGCAGACGTATTAAACTTCTTGGCGATATCCCAGATGGTGTCGCCGGACTTCACCACGTACACCTTCGGCGCGCCGGCCGATTTGGCTGCACTGCTCTTGCGTGCAGCGTCAGACTTTGGATTGGAAGGCACCGGTGTCGGCTCGGACATCTCAGCGCCGACAGAGTCGTCATTGAGACTGGCCAATTCGGTGCCCTTGTTGGCATACGATGGAATACGAATCTTTTGGCCAACTGCAAGGCGGTCGTCCTTGCCCAGATAGTTCACCTGGCGGAGTTCTTCGGGCGACGTCTTGAATGCCTTGGCGATATCCCACATGGTGTCGCCCGGCCGGACGGTATAGATCGACTTCTCAGTCTTGTAGTTCTTTGAGGAAGCCGATGTAGATTTGGACGGCGCACTCGGGGCATCGCTGGAACCACTGACGATCGGAATGACCAGGTCCATACCTGACTTGATCTTGGTCCCCTTATCCATATTGTTGGCTTCGAGAATGGCATACTGGGAGACGCCGTACCGATTGGCTATAGAAGCCAACGATTCACGCTTCTTCACTTTGTGATGCGCGAAATTGGCTCCCTTTGCCTCCGGCATATCATTATAGGCCATCTCGAACATCTTGGTCATACCTGATGGAACCCGGAACCGATAATTGCGGGTGTTGGGCGGCGTATAATTGCGCAGCAATTCCGGGTTCAACGCTTTGAGCGTGTCCACCGAACAGCCTATCCGGTCGGCAATCACTCGAAGGTCCAGGCACCGATCAATCATGACCGTATCATAGGTTAATTCCGGTTCATAGACGATATCGCTGAAGCCGTACTTTTCCGGCTCTTTGCCAATAATAATTGCGGCGTAGATCAACGGAACATAGTCCATCGTCTGCTGACGTAAGCGCATTTTCCAGAAGTCGGAAGTCCTCTGCGCCTGGATGGTTCGTCCGACTCTCCCCGGTCCGCCGTTATATGCAGCCATAGCCAGTTCCCATGAGCCGAACTGCTCATAGAGTTCCTTAAGGAAAGTAGCTGCAGCCTCGGTCGCCTTCTCCGGGTCCTTGCGTTCATCCATCCACCAGTTGCGGTCCAGACCGTACAGCTTGCCGGTCGAAGCAATAAACTGCCAGAGCCCCATGGCTCTCGCCCATGAATACGCGTGCGGGTTATAGCCGGACTCAACTAGAGAAAGATAGATCAAGTCCTCGGGGAGTCCTTTCTCGCGAAGGACCCGCTTGAACATATTGCAGTACTTTTTGGACCGTCCGAGGTAGCGACGGAATGCCTCGTTGGCAACCGTCTGGAAATAGACAATCGAAGCTTTGACACGGCTGTTCATGACAACCGGTAAATCGTAAGAAACCGGGCTCCGTTCACTCTTGTAAACATGCATGGAATCGGAGCCGAGTTTGGTCTCGAGATCTCCAAACCGTTCGACAATCGCCGACGGTGCGGCGTTTTCATCGAGCTTGCCCAGCGACCGAAGTGTAGTCCGGTAGTCGGAAACGACGTTGTCGAGCAGGGTGTTGTACCTGACCGCTTCCGGAGTCAAGGCTGAATCGGTATCGACATCCAGTGAACCGAGTACTTTCAGCGCCTTTTCAAAATAGTATTGGGCTTCTTCCCAACTGGACTCGCGATTCGCCGTCACGCCCATGTGATAGTAGTCTTCAGCCACTCTAAAGGCTTGCCACAAGGCATCGTCCTCAGGGGCATACTCGGTGTCGGCTTCGGCGAAATCCGGGGAGGTAATATTGCCCGGCACGATCCGACGGTCGTCGGTGTCGCCGGCAGTTCCGCTGTGAGGCTGGTAGGCGAACTCATCGACGGCAGTAGCTGAATCTTCAGGAACCGCTGTCTGATCGTCTGAGACATTGTGTGTTTCAGACTGAGACGGATGATGAACTACACCACAGCCCGCAATCGCCAACACGGCCAGCAGCATAGCACCTAGAATGAGCCGATCAAACCATGACAAGACACTCGGCATTTTAGTCATCATTAGCTAATCCTTGACTTCAAGGGAAACCAAAGACTCCCTTCACTTTTATTATCGGCGTTACAACTGCAGGGCTTTACCGGCGGGGGCCCTGTAACCCATTGGCGATTAACCAGTAGCAATGAAACGACAGCAGGCGGGTTTGGGCAAGCTAAAAATCAGACCAAAACCGACTCCAAAAAGTCCTGTAACTCTTTGCCGTCCTTAAAGAAGCGTGCATCGGTCTGATTTCGAAACCAAGTCAACTGGCGCTTGGCGTACCGCCTCGTTTCCTGTTTTGTCCTTGCCAATGCCTCCTCCAGGGAAAGCACACCTTCTTCTACATCCAGCAACTCGGAATAGCCGATAATATTGGCGGCCCGAATCCTGGCAGAAAACCCGGCCTGGGCTAACCGGGAGACTTCCTCCCGCCACCCCTGAGCAATCATCTGGTCGACCCGGGCGTTTATTCGATCGTAAAGCAGTTCCCTAATGGGCGCCAGACAATAGTAAGCATACTGATCCTGTCCTCTTCGATAACTTCCAGACGCAGTCAGCTCGGACTTTGTTTTGCCGGTCAGGTAATAAATTTCAAGCGCCCGGATAATCTTGACCCGGTTGTTGGGATGAATCTTGGCCGCTTCGAGCGGGTCAATTGCTTTGAGCCGGGCATGCATCTGCTCGGAACCGACCTCTTCAGCCTCTTTCTCCAATTTCTCACGCAGCGCGAAGTCAGGCTCCTCAATCTCCACCACTCCCTCGGTCAGAGCTCGAAGATAAAGGCCAGTTCCCCCTACGATGACGGGAAGGTGCCCTCGCTTACGGATTTCGGAAATGGTGCGGGTGGCGTCGCCGATAAATCGAAATGCGCTGTACCTCTCCCCCGGTTCGATCAGGTCGATTAAATGGTAGGGAACTTCCTGCCGTTCAGATTGGGACGGTTTGGCAGTTCCAATATCAAGATGCCTGACTAGCTGGCGGGAATCGGCTGAGATGACTTCTATTGGCCGGATCTTGGCGAGCTTGTGAACTACCGACGACTTCCCGGAACCGGTCGGACCACAGATGATCGGGACAAAGTCCATACTAGCACCGGCCGAACTGGCGGTCCAATTCGGATCGAACCAAGCAGATAAACGTTGGTCGCCCATGCGGACAGGAGTATCTGTTCTCGCAGCGTAGCAGCTGTTCCAGCAGGCCGATTGCTTCTTCATCCGTGAGGCGATCTCCCGACATCACCGCCGCCCGACAGGCGATAGACTGGGCCATCGCCTTCTTCAGATCATAGCCACCCGAACGCAAAGAAGCGATATCATCGATTACTTTCCGCAACGTCGTCTCAGGCGACTTCCGCGAGAGAATGCTCGGCACCCCTTCGATATTGACCATGCGCCCGCCAAAGTGACTCACTATGAAGCCGGATTCGTTCAGTGCTTTGTCTATTTCGGTGAAGACTGCGAGCTGCTCAGGTGCAAGCTCCACCTGGACCGGAATCAACAGCTGCTGACTTACGGACTTTTGCTGGTCAAGGCGACGTAGCGTCTCTTCAAACAACACACGCTCGTGGGCAGTATGTTGATCGACTATGTAGAGATCATCCCCCGCCTGCAACAGCAGGTACAAGTCTGAAAACCTCCCCACCAGGCGAATACCTTGCGATGGTCCGGCTTCCGAATGCGTATAGGGACCATCTTGTGTCGGGGCCGGCTGCGGCTCGATGATTTCTCCCGTTGCAGGATCAACATTGGCCGGGATCGGCGTGATCGGATTCCCCGGAGACCGATAGAGTTCGTGCATCATCTGCGGACTCAATGTCCCGCGCTGCATGACCCCCGGAATCCAGGTCTGGCGAGATCCGCCCGACGGAAACAAATTGGCACTCGGTATATTAGCGGACTGGGCATTTGATGCCTCAGTATTTGCCGGACGGTATAGCGGTATAATACCGTCCTGACGAAGTGAGTCCCTTACTATGTGAACAATGCCGTCGTGGATTTCCCGTTCGTGCGAGAGACGAACTTCGGTCTTGGCCGGATGAACGTTCACATCAACTTCTGCCGGATCAACCGTCAAGAGCATGGCGCCTGCAGGGTAAAGCCCTTTCGGGAGTAGTTCGCCATAGCCGGCCATGAGCGCGTGGGTGAGAGTGACGGAATGAACATAGCGGCCATTGATGAATATGAAATGCCCCCACCGATTATTCTGCGCCTGGTCCGGGGTTCCGATATAACCGTACACTTGTACGACTCCGGCATCCCCTTTCACCGTTACCATCTTCTGCCCATACCCCAATAGGTCAGCAACGCGGTCCGCCAGCGATCCGGCGCGGGATGCGAATATCGACTTGCCATTAAGGCTGTACGAAAAACCGACATCGAACCGGACGAGCGCCATGGCGGTGGCGATCCGGGACAAGTAGCGGGCCTCGGTGGTCTCGGCTTTCATGAACTTGCGGCGAGCCGGGGTATTGAAAAAGAGATTCTCGACTTCAAGGGTAGTTCCGACAGGAGCGGCAACCGGCCTCTTGGACTGGACGACTCCCCCTTCGATGACAATCTCCGTACCGTGATCCGATTCCGGGGTACGTGATACCATGCGAGTCCGGGAGACTGACGCAATCGATGGAAGCGCCTCGCCCCGGAAGCCGTAGGAAATCAATCGTTCGAGATCGACCAGGCCGGAGATTTTCGATGTCGCGTGGCGCGAAAAGGCGATCTCGATTTGGTCTTCGGGAATACCGAAGCCATTGTCGACAATCTTAATCACGCGAGAGCCGGACTTCTCAATCACGATGTCAATTTGCGTCGCGCCGGCATCGAGTGAATTCTCCACCAGCTCTTTGACGACAGCCGAGGGGCGTTCGACAACTTCTCCCGCGGCGATCTTATTGATCAGCCGCTCAGGCAATGGTCGAATGACGGACCGTTTAGTGGCTTTCTGTAGGTCGCTCATGAGTCGAGGTCTTCTTTCACTTGTCGAAGGAAATCAAATGCCTGCACCGGAGACATCGTATCGAGATCGATCCCTTTGATTTTCAATTCTGTTTCGTTGGGACCGGCATCGAACAGGTTTGACTGTACTTTCTCTTTATAAATCCCCTTGCCCAGTTCGGACTGAGAGAACTTCCCCGACTCAAGGAGTTTCAGTATTTGCCGCGCACGCGTAATGATCGTCCTGGGGACGCCGGCTAACCGGGCGACTTCGATTCCGTACGAATCATCGCAGCCACCTGGAATTATCTTGTGGAGAAATACCACCTGGTCCTGCCACTTCTTGACGGCGACCTGGTAGTTCTTGACCGATGGATACAAACTGGCCATGCCGGTCAATTCGTGGTAATGAGTGGCAAAGACTGTACGCGGGCGCTTGTTGTCGTTGATGTATTCAACGACCGACCAGGCGACGCTGAGACCATCGAACGTCGAGGTTCCGCGGCCTACTTCATCCAGGAGTACGAGCGAAAACTCGGTGGCATTATGAACGATGTTGGCGGTCTCGACCATTTCGACGAGGAAGGTAGATTGCCCTCGCGCCAGATTGTCCAGTGCGCCCACACGGGTAAACACCCGGTCAACCAGACCAATCTCGGCATGATCCGCCGGAACGAACGACCCGATCTGGGCCATGATGACAATCAAACCGATTTGGCGGAGATAGGTCGATTTACCGGACATGTTGGGTCCGGTCAGAATATGGATGCGGTCTCCGTTGGTTTCGAACGCAACGTCGTTGGCGACAAAACTCCCCTTGGGCAGAACAGACTCAATTACCGGGTGTCGCCCGCCGGTCAGGAGGAGGCGCCCGTCGGTGTGAATCTCCGGACGACAATAGCCACTGAGTTGAGCGAGCTCGGCGAGGCCGGCGACAACATCTATTTCCGCCAACAACTCGGCAGTGCGACCAAGCTCCGCAATAGAGCTGCTGAGGAAAGCGATTATCTCATCGTACAACTCGCACTCGAGCTTGACTATCTTCTCTTCGGCCGCAAGAATCAGCTCTTCTTTCTCCTTCAATTC
This sequence comes from Candidatus Zixiibacteriota bacterium, assembly GCA_049290195.1. Taxonomy (GTDB): domain Bacteria; phylum Zixibacteria; class MSB-5A5; order GN15; family FEB-12; genus FEB-12. The sequence continues at coordinate 3,629 of JBATNE010000097.1, read as the reverse complement.
CGGAGTAATGTACCGCTCGGCATTTACCAGAGTCTGCTTACGGATATACTCCTGCGGAACCGAAGTTGATTGCGCTTTGGAAATCTCAATGTAGTACCCAAAGACCTGGTTGAAGCCGACTTTGAGTGTGGAGATGCCGGTGCGCTCCTTCTCTTTGGCCTGAAGCGACCCGATGTACGTGCGGGCATCTTTGATCGATTCGTTCAATGAGTCGAGCCGTTCAGAATAGCCGACCCTGAGAAACCCGCCTTTTACCGTTGAGAGCGGTGGTTCATCAACGAGCGCGGACTCTATCCGATTGATGATTGCTGTTCCATCCGGAATCAACCGCCTGATTTCCCGGAAGTGATCTGACTCGGCAGACTCAAGCAGATGCTTCAAACGCACAGCACTTCTGAGCGCCACGGCGATTGAAGACATCTGGCGCGGATTGAGTTTGGCGATACCAAGTCGGCCAGCCAGCTTTTCGAGGTCCGGCAGTCCGGACGTTTCCTGGCGGATCTGATGCAATAAGTCACGGTTGCGAAGAAGTTCATCTATAGCATCGAGCCGGCGATCGATTACTTCCTTGGAGCGGAAAGGTCGAAGCAGATTCCCTTTCAGACGACGAGAGCCGGCTCCCGTATGACAATGGTTGATGACCGAGAAGAGGGAATTCTCCTCGGTATTAAGAGCGGAATTGGCAACCAGTTCAAGATTTCGGACCGTGCTATAATCGAGCGACATAAAGTCAGCGCTGTCGTAACGGGTAAGACGCGTCAGGTGCTGGAGGTGATTGCGATGATTCTCTTTCAGGTACCTGAGAATTGCCCCGGCTGCTGTAATAGCGAGGTGCTCGTCGCCAAGCCCGAACGACTCAAGGGTCGCCGTGCCGAACTGCTCGTTGAGATCACGTCGGGCAGTGGCGAGATCAAAATTCCAGTCCTCGAACGGGGTCAGCTGAATGGCTCCGCGGTAATAGCCGAGGAGCTCAGCCATCTTTTCTTTGCCATACTCGGCCGGAAAGAGAATCTCGGAGGGTTCAAACACCCGGACGCGCTCAATCATCACGCCGAACTCCCCCTCATCGACAACGAACATCCCGGTGCTGAGTCCGAGCAGCGCGATCCCCATTTTTTTGTCCTGTTTGGGAAACACAGCCGCGAGAGCGACCAGGCGGGACGCTTCCTCAGGAGACTCGATCGTAACCGTACCGGGCGTCACGATCTCCACTATCTCCCGCTTGACCACTCCCTTGGCGAGCTTGGGATCTTCGACCTGCTCGACAATCACGACCTTTTCCCCTTTTGAAGTCAATCGGGACAAGTACCGTTCGAGGGCGTGATACGGAATGCCGGCAAGAGGGATTTTCTGGCCGTTGACGTGGCCGCGCGACGTAAGAGCGATTCCGAGAATTGGGGCAGCTTTGACAGCGTCATCGCCAAACATCTCATAGAAATCCCCCATGCGAAACATGAGGATCTTGTCGGGATGCTGCTGCTTGATCGCCTGAAATTGGCGCATGGCCGGCGTGAGGCCGGCGGTAGGGTCTTCTGCGCTGGTCTTCATCGCGCCGTCACCTGATACGTTTCACCGAATTCCGACTCAAGCTGCTCTTTGGTCTGCTCAGCTTCGGCAAAGCTACGGAATCGCCCCACATAGACGACATAGTACAGCTTGCCGCTGACATCTTTGGTATCGATTGTGAAAGGTAACTTGTCTCGTCGGCAGCGTTCCGCCTGGCGGTCGGCGTTTTCCTTCTGAGCAAAAATGCCGACGCGGATTGCATAGTAAGTGCCGGTGATCTTCTCGGCCTGAGTATCTTTAGTCGGCTGATCCGGAAGGTCTCCGACCATTTCAGCCACCGAAGACAACCCGACTGCGTGCGGATACGCCTCTTTCAGAAGAGTGAAGTATCTAACGGCATCGTCCGTCTGACCGGCCTTAGCCGCCCGTTCCGCAAGCATGGCCAGAGCCACAGGAATCGCGGCGCCACTCTGTTCTTGCGAGAGTTTCTTGAGCAGCTTGGCGGCAGATTGGGACGATGACGTTGAATCTCCAAGCCTGCCTCGGTCGATCACTCCCCACTGGTAGCTCTCAGTGCGCGCGTACTGCTTCAAGTAATCATCCACCTGCGCTGCTGCTGAATCGAGCTCCCCTGCTTCCTGATAACCCATGATCGATAACCTCGCCAGCGGGGCCGCAAATCGGCCGTGCGGCCAGTTTTCCATGTAGGCTGCAATCTGCTCCTGCGCCCCCTCAATGTCCCCTTTTGTCATCTTATAGAATGCAAGGCGCATGGCAATCACTTCCTGATTGGCTTCCGATAGTGAGCCCGACAGCGCGGCCTGGAACAGCCTGGCTGATGAGTCGGCATTCGGCTCCAGCAACGCCTGGTAGAACATCATGTTGTGCCGCTCCGCAAAGGTCGAGCTGAGCGCACTGATGGAGTCCCTGGCATCGTCGAGTCTCCCCGCTTCGATCAGGCTGAGTATATCTGCGTTAGGATGTGCCGCCGGGAAGACAATAACTGCCACCAGGCACGCAAGCATGAGACGATTCATGGCGGAAGGATAATAAGAATCCGGCGTCAGCGAAAGCGTTACGAACGGATCTGGGCGCCGGAAGTTCGCACCGGGCCGGCCGGGCGTTTCCGGTCCTGCTTGCGGTCCAGGCTGCGCCGGAGTTCGTGCAGTTTCTTCTGGTTACCGAGTTCCAGATATATGCGAATCAGCTCCAGAATAGTCTGGGTATCCTGAGGATTGTCATCGAGAATCTGCTCCAGGGTCTCCTGTGCCGAATTAAGATCCCCCTTCTTGATGTCAAATTCCGCCAATGCCCGACGGGCCTCGACATTTTTCGGGGACTGCTCCAGGATGCGACGGCAGATATCGACGATCTCACCGAACCGCCCAAGCGTAAACAGGGTGTTCTTCAGTCGATCGATCACCTGGTGCGCCTGCTCTGGATTGGCCTCAATCAATTTCATCCAGAAATTGACAGCGTCTTCGAAGCGCTCTTCCTCAATGTAGGAATCGCCAACCGCCAGGAACGCCGGCACATAGGTCGGATCAAGGCTGATCGCCTCTTTGTAGGCAATCCGGGCTTTGTGGAATTCACGGCTCTTGGCGAGTTCGTCCCCCTGTCTCGCCTTGTACCGCGCCAACGGTTTCTTGGACTTATTGGATTCGAGCTTCAGAAGAAGGACGGCGGTTTCATAGGCGTCATCCCATTGGTTGGCCTTCTCCTGGAGGCGAAGTCTGTTCACATGAGCCCAATAGCTTTCCGGATCGAGTGATATCAATTCCTTAAGCGCAGTCTCGGCTGTCGACGGTTCATTGAGCGCCAGATAGTCGGAAGCGAGTTCGCGGAGAATGGCGATTTTGTCGGTTCGGCTCAGCCCATAGCGCAATGTCAGGTTCTTGTGCACTTCGAGGGCACGGTCCGCCCTGTTGTGCTCCCGGAGAATCCGGCCGAGGCGAAGGTAGGCATCGATATTGGTGGGATCTTCGGCAATCACCTGGCGAAGCTTGGTGAAGGCTGCCTCCTGTTTGCCGTCGAGCAAGTTGCGGAGCGCCTCAACGTATTGCGTGGGTTCCGATTCCTGAACTCGCTTGTAATAGCGCTCATACATCAGATAGAATGACAGC
>JBATNE010000096.1:0-13370 GCA_049290195.1 Candidatus Zixiibacteriota bacterium | reverse complement strand
AGGCTGAGCCGAAGGGTTTCGATATTGTGGCGGTCGGGTTCTGGTTTTCGCATCAGCCGAAGCAGGAATTCGACACCTTTTTCGATCTGATAAAGCGCCCGCTAAAGGATGATGGGCAGATTTGGTTGATCGACAACAATCCGCCGGCCGAAGGGACCAAGCACGAGATGGCGCGAACCGACGAGTTCGGCAACAGCTTCAAGCGACGGTATCTCGAAGATGGCAGCCAGCATACGATTCTGAAGAATTACTACGAAGAAAGCGACCTCAGGACCATATTCTCAGCCCAATTCACCCAGCTGAGCCTGATCTACAAGAAGTACTACTGGTCGGTAGTGCTGGGAATCTCGAAAGCCAGTTAAATCAATTCAGCGAAGCCCACTGTGCGAGGCGGGGCTATTCAATTCCTGCGAAGTCGACAGCAATTCTACTGGGCGGCTTCTTGATCAGGGGCAAATCCGGGCACAACGGTTGGCCAATTCAACTTAACTGTAGGTGTGCCCTGGAAGAGGCCATAAGTCTGGACAGGGTACATTCCGGTGGGGACGCGTTCTCCCTGAAGAAGATCAAAGTTGGAATTTAGATACATAGTAAAGAACGGGGTTGGGAAGAAACTCTCATAGAGTCCAAGATCAAATGACCACCCCATTTCACCGTCCGTGCATCCGGTAGGACAGGGAAGCACGCCGCACGTATTAACATTGGTACCTTCCGTAAAAAGTGCGCCAAGCAGAATTGTGACATTCTTTCCTTTGGCGTCGATACTCCCGTTAGCATAAAGTGTATTTGTCCCCTGGGTGTTCTCCGGGACCGGGAGGATGCCGCTGCCTGCCCACGACTGCGTGTAACATGCCAATTGCCCCGAGCCACCTATGGCAAAAGAACCTTCTGAATCGAGGGCGTGGTCGAACGGAACGGCATCTGGCTCAATCGGTGCTTCGTGCGGCGCTTCGCGATGGGAGTGGATATCGGCACGCACATGCAATTCCATGTCCACCGTAATGGTCTGGTCACCTTCGATGTGATCATAGTGAAAGGGAATTCGCCAGCTGCTCAAATTGACTTCATTGCTCTTGCGAAAAGTCAGAGTCCCCAATCCGCCGAAGTCAGCCGCGACTTCGACCGTGACGGGTCCTTCGGACCCTGCGCCAAATCGGGGAAGGTCGCACCGAATTTCGTTCACGGTCCAGTTCTGAACGGTCAGGTTTGTGCCATTGACTCTCACGCGGCCATCAGGCCCCGGATCGGCGCCAAAGACTCCGTTAACTATCAAGACATCGCTTGGCTCTTCGACCGCCATGAAGGAAATGGTTGGGGCGAGGAGTCCGAAATTCGATGCCCCCGGATGGTACCTGAAGGTACTGGTAGTAGAGTGAACGCTGTCTCCTCCCGGGCGAATGTGGAAACCTTGAGCCTGCATGTCAGCGTATACATCACTGGCCGGGAAAGGACGTTGTTTTGGATTCTCACGGGGGTAGGCCTTGTTAGCTCCCAGGAGGCGATCAACGAGATACTCGGTGGAGAGGCAAGCTCCTTTGCTTGAAACGCTCACGCTCCAACCGAAGTAGGTAGGACCGCCTTTGGCCTGAATAGCATTGCGGAATGCTGGAACGGAGTCGCTGCCACAGGCATTGATTATGACGAGCGCATTCTGAGCAAACGGCTGCCAATAGTAGCTGATGAATTTTGATGTAATGCCTATGCGAGCAGCAGGTATCACCTGATTGGTCAACGTGTCAAAGCCGTTGGGAGCAAGACAATAGCAGAGCCGCTTGGTCACAAAGTCTTCGGCAAAGAGCCTGATACTGTCAATGACCTCGGCGGAACTGCTCGTCCAGATGCCATACTCCAATTCTCCTTCAACAATCGAAATGGTCTTTCCTGCCCCTCCGTGACCGAAGTAACAGAACAAACCATCGCCCCCCACCCTGCGCATTTCGTAGACGGAGGCGAGTGGACTTTGTTCGATGTAGTGTGCGGAATTGAGCCAGGATTTTAGGCGACTCTTTGTGGTGGCCACTGCCGGGTAGGCGCTTCCAAGCGGGGCAATCAAGCGATAGCCCACGGACTTTGGGAGATCATCACCACTTCCCAGTGCGGTCTTGTTAGGCGCCCGGCGAGCCTCTGCCAAGCGGGGTTCATGCCGGGTCGACTCAGTTGTGCCAATAGTGTCGGGAGGCAGGGGATCACCGGGAAGAGTATCCCGCGAGTTGCCAAAAGAGTTGGTCACAAAAAGGAGAACCCCATCCGGAAATCGTGCCCAGACGTTCCCGGCCGACTCAGAAATGCCCGCGTCGACGAACTCGGGGCGGCTCTGCAAATAGGTCAACATGAGGTTGTTGAATGAGTCAACAGGTAGATGGGCAAAGGAACTGAAAGCCTGTTTGACCGTCTGCAGAGCCGCCACTCGAAGCGTATCTGACATGAATGAAGTGTCGGACGGGCATTGGGCCGGCACCGCGGGGAGCCCGATCAAATAAGCTACGAGTGTGGAGAGATCAGCCAGGTCCACAACTCCCTGTCCGTTGACATTGGCGCGGTCAAGACATGGTGGTACATAGCCGCCACCCGTCAGGTAGGAAATGAGGGCGGAGAGGTCGGCCAGTTCGACAATGCCGACACCGTCGACGTTCCCGCGCATTCCGGTACAGCAACTGCCAGGGAAATTGGCCGCTTCAGGTGTTGCAGAGGCGCTCGCGACCATCACCATGGCCACCAGGAGGACAAGTGCAGTTGTCGAAGTGCGAAGTTGTGAAAACATATTGAGCTCCGGGGAAGAGTCCTTGAATTGGGCCCGGGCCGGCTCGACCAACAGACGGGCGTGCGCCGATCGCTTAAACAAGATAGATAATATCCACATTTTGTCAAATGTATCCGGGTTGGGGAGCAGGGCAATTTCAGCGCGCTGGATTCTGAATCGGATCGGCACGCGGGGCGGGCAATTCTCGTAACCAACTCAGTAACATGCGGATATGGCCTCAGGGTGCTTGTTTTGTGGGCAGCGTACAACTACCCCTTGCAATGTGGGTCGAAGGATGTATATTATCAGGCTCCGGTGCAGCGAAAAGCATCGGGAACTACGTATTGTTGTACAGGTTGAAGAATAAGCAATTTCGCAATAGAGGTTTTGACGTGAAAACAGGCATTCATCCGGAATACCATGAGACGGTGATCACTTGTGCGTGTGGTGCGACGTATCCGACGCGCTCGACTCGCAAGGTAATCGCAGTAGAAATTTGCGCCAATTGCCATCCGTACTTCACCGGCAAGCAGAAGTTGATGGATACGGCGGGGCGCGTAGAACGGTATCGCCGGAAATACTCGAAAGAGAACAAGTAGATTCTTGCCGAATGACAGGTTACCGCCGAGCGGTAGCCTGTTTTTTTATACCCATTGAGAGTTCATCGACCCTCTTTTCGGTCTGATGAACACGGCATTCCAACCCAGTACCCGACTCATTGAGCGAGGAACGTTTTGCCAGATTTGAATATCGGTGGCCAGGCAGTAATCGAAGGGGTTATGATGCGATCCAAGGATCGTATCTCGACCGCAGTTCGATTGAACAACGGCGAAATTCTGGTCAAGAACGAACCGTACCGATCGTTGACCACCAAGTTCAAGGTACTCGGCTGGCCGATCATCAGGGGTGCAGTATCGTTTGTGGAGATGCTGATTATCGGGATACGGACTCTAAATTTCTCCGCAGACATTGCGGTGAAAGAAGTAGAACGGCAGGAAGCTGCCGCCAAAGGTGTGACCTACGAAGAGAAGAAGGCCAAGTCCAACGGTATCTATCTGGCAGGCAGTGCGCTGGTGGCTCTGGGAGCCGGGATTTTCTTCTTCTTTTTCCTCCCGCTCTGGCTGGCCGGACTTTTCGGTGTAAGCAAGGAAGCGGTCTCGTTCAATCTGATGGCCGGCGCGATCCGGCTTACGATGTTTGTCGCTTATGTCTGGGCGATCTCGTTCTTCAGTGAGTTCAAACGAATATTCCAATATCATGGCGCCGAGCACAAATCCATTTATGCTTATGAAATGGGAGATGAGTTAACCCCTGAGCGGGCGGCCTGTCATACCAGATTCCATCCCAGATGCGGGACATCGTTTATTCTGATCGTTGCGCTGTTCGCGATTCTCCTCTACGGTCTCTCTGATTCCCTGTATGCCTATCTCACCGGCCATGCGCCGGCCCTGTTAACGCGATTTGCCCTTCACTTCTCGCTTCTGCCATTGGTGGCAGGGGGATCTTTCGAACTGCTGAAATTATCCGGCCGCACGCGTGAAAATGCCGTGACTCGTTTTCTGATTCAGCCGGGGCTCTGGCTCCAGCGGATCACGACGAAAGAGCCATCGGCCGATCAGCTCGAAGTTGCCATTGCAGCGCTGGAAGCCTCGCTCGGGGTTTCGACCTCACGGATTACGTCCAAAGTCACCGCTCTTTCCTAGCTACCCTCGCACTCTATCCCTGTTGCCCTCGGGCGCAAATTCCGTATCATTGACCAACAAAACAAGGCACAAGCATGCTTGAAATAGTCGAACGATTTGAACAGAAGTTAGCCGCGCTGGACCAGGCGCTCTCCGACCCCGTAAACCTGTCCGACAACAAACGAATGATCGAGCTGGGGAAGGAACGCCGCCATGTATCGGCAACCCTTGAGGCGGGGAAGAAGTACCGCCAGGTTGTTACCAGTATCGCCGAGGCAAATGAGATTATCGAAGCGGGTGGCGACGACGATCTGGTCGCGATGGCGCGCGAAGAGCTGGCCAAGTATGAGCCGATGCTTGAAGCGGCCGAGAAGGATTTCAAATTCAAACTAATACCGCCGGATCCGGAAGACGATAAGCCGGCGATGGTGGAAATTAGGGCCGGTACGGGAGGGGATGAAGCCGGGCTGTTTGCCGGAGACATCTTCAAGATGTACCAGCGGTACGCCGATTTCCGCAAATGGAAACTCGAGCTGCTCAGTTCGAGTCCATCGGAAATGGGTGGATTCAAGGAAGTGATTTTCACGCTTTCCGGCGACAATCCATACGGCACCATGAAATACGAATCGGGCGTGCACCGCGTGCAACGTGTGCCGGCGACTGAAACGCAGGGGCGAATACATACCTCGGCAATCACCGTAGCCGTGTTCCCGGAAGCCGAAGATGTAGATATTGAAATCAAAGAGAACGAGATCAAAGTCGATGTATACAGGTCATCGGGGCCGGGCGGACAGTCGGTCAATACAACCGATTCTGCAGTTCGCGTGACGCACTTGCCAACCGGGCTGGTGGTGACCTGTCAGGATGAAAAGTCGCAGTTGAAGAACAAGCAGAAAGCGCTCAAGGTGCTGAGATCGCGGTTGTACGACCGGATGATGGCGGACCGGAACGCGAAGATCGCGGCCGATCGCAAGTCGATGGTCTCGACCGGGGATCGCTCGGCAAAGATCAGGACGTACAATTTTCCGCAATCGCGAGTGACCGATCATCGTATCAATCTGACAATCTATGCGTTGTCTGATGTATTGCAGGGGAATTTGGATCAACTGGTCGGACCGCTTCGCCAGCACGACCAGGAAGAGCGGCTCAAAGTTGAAACCGCCGTTAGCTAACGGGATAAACGTATGAATATCGTGCGAATTATTGTGGCCGTGGTGTTGACCGTGCTTTTGCTCGTCATTGCACGGAAGGCATCGCGAGGGCATCCGGAAGACGTCAACATGACCAGCAATGGTGTGACACTTTCCATGACGACTGTCCCCAAAGGGCCGGAGCTTGGCAGAGCGCGAATCGATTTGGTATTGACTGGAATGCAGTCCGATGCCAATGCCGTACTGAGAATCGTACGAACGGAAAAGGGAGAGAATGCCGAAGATCTCTCGCGCTTCGGCGTAACTCCGCTCATCTTGGCTGATTCCACAAAGGGAACGTACTTCGCAGATCTCAGTTGTGGACCGCGAGGCAAGGAACTGGATTACTATATCGAAGTGCGGGATAAAGATGATCATGTGGCGGCAGAATTCAAACAGATCGATGGGAAGCCGTGGCGGCTGAGATACATAGGTGACGTTCCTCAGCCGGTTCTGATCGGTCATATTGCGTTTATTTTCGGATCACTCTTCTTCATCTCGCTGGCGGCACTCCAGGGATTGCGGCTTATAGGCGGAGGAACCGAGGTTCGGACGATGGCATTGCCTCTGAGTTTGGCCACGTTTTGCGCGCTGATCGGTGGACTTCCTTACGGTTTTGCAATGAATTGGTATGCGTTCGGTGGAATCTGGGAAGGGGTGCCGTTCGGCACTGATGCCACCGACAACAAGACGCAGCTCCTCATAGTCTATCTGCTTTTTGCCACGCTCGTGTCGCTTGGATCACTCACGCGGGGTAAGTTTGGAAGGGATCTGTTTACTTCCGGAGTGCTTGGATGGATTGGAGCCGGTAGCTTTGTGGTAGCACTGGGAATCTATCTGATTCCGCACTCGATACAGTTTAGCCCGGCGGTTACGTACGGTGTGTGCTACTCGTTCATCGGTCTGTTCGCGCTCATATACATGATGCGACTCCTGACGAGTCGGCCCGCTCAGAAGCGAAGGTAGTGATGGCCGAATCGATCGCGGGGTTCATTACCGAGAAGGGTCGACTCCTCGAGTCGGCCGGAATTGACCAGGGATTGGCCGAGGTTGAGCTGATCCTGTGTCATCTATTGAATGTCAGCCGATTGGATTTGGTGCTTCATGGAATGGAGCGGCTCACACCTGAAGTACGAACAAAATTCGACCACATCATAGAGCGCCGATTGACGCGCTATCCACTCCAATTTATCCTTGAAGAAACCTGGTTCTATGGCCGCAGGTTCAAAGTAACACCAGCGGTAATGGCACCGACTCCGGAAACGGAGTTGCTGTGCGAAGCGGCGGTGAAGTTTATTCATGCAAAGAGGATTACGGCAGCCAGGATTCTGGATATTGGCGTGGGTTCAGGGGTCATCTCGCTGACGGTGGCATCGGAAGTACCGGACGCGACGTTAGTTTCAGTCGATGTGTCGGGAGAAGCAATCGCGGTGGCGCGGGAGAATGCGAGTGCGCTCGAAGTCGCGGATCGCGTGGAGTTCCGCCAATCTGACATGTTTTCAGCAATCAAAGGTGAAGAGCGTTTCGATTTGATTCTCTCCAATCCCCCTTACATCGCCGAGCCGGATTATGCCGGGCTCGAACCTGAAGTTCTGGCTGATCCGAAGATAGCGATGACCTCGGGGGCGGAAGGGTTGGATGCGATTCGAATTATTCTGAAGCGGGCACCAGCATTCCTTACCCCCGGCGGGCGAATCATGTTCGAGATCGGATATAGGCAGGCGGACAAGATTGCTGCGTTGACAGCCGAGGACAAAAGGTACAGTTCAATTTCGATCCTCCGGGACCTAAACGATATCGACCGGGTGATCATTCTGGGCTGCGTGTGAGGGTAAATGCCGCGCGAGTCATTGGAAGCCAAGACAAGTCGGGCCGTGAAGGTGATCGGGCTGCTTCGAAAGAGGTACCCCGACGCGGAATGCGCTTTAACGCATGGTTCGGTGCACGAGCTTATGGTGGCAACGATACTCTCTGCGCAATGCACTGACGAGCGCGTCAACATGGTGACGCCGGCACTGTTTGAGAAGTATCCGACGATCGAAGCTTTTGCAAATGCGCCCCTAGAAGAGATTGAAAAACTGATCTACACGACCGGCTTCTTCAGGGCCAAGGCCAAGTCAATCAAGCACTCAGCGCAGGCTCTGTTGGAGAATCACGCCGGGGAAATTCCACGAACGCTCGTGGAGCTGACCAAATTACCTGGAGTGGGGCGGAAGACGGGTTCGGTCATATTAGGTGTCGGATACGGACTATCAGAGGGGATTGTGGTCGACACGCATGTGGGGAGGATCAGCAAGTTGCTTGGTTTCACGCATCAGACTGATCCGGTCAAGATAGAGCAGGATCTGATGAAGATTGTCCCGAAGAAGGATTGGATCGACTACTCGCACTTATTGATCTGGCATGGCCGGGCCATCTGTAAGGCACGCAAGCCGGAGTGCGCTGTTTGTCCGGTAGCCAAGCTCTGTCCTTCGGTGAAGATCTCTCACCGGGCCTGATTCAATAGCAGTTGCAACCTGCGATGCAGTTTGGCAGTATACTGATTATGATACTCTGGATTCTCGGCACTCTCTTAGCCCTTATAGTGATTACGCTTCTGTTACGCATTCGCGTGGGATGCGATCTGGGGCCCGAGAAGAAGCTCGTTTTTGCCCGAATCGGTCGGACCGGATCGGAATTTGATTTCACTACCAAGACGATGATCATCCGGTTGTTCGGAATGCGAATCAAGGAAGTGGTCATTTCGGGCGCCAAGAAGACCGGCTCAGCTGAAACAGTGGCGGAGCCAGCGTCCGATAGCGGAGTTCCACAGTCCCAGCCCACGACAAAGCCGAAAGTAACGAAAGTGAGGCCGTTGAGTTTGCTCCTGGAGATTATCAGCGAATCATCGAAGGCGCTCTGGCACTTTGTGGTAGGGATTCTCAAAGGGATCATTGTGGAGGAAGCACAGGGGGAGTTATCGGTGGGATTTGATTCCCCCGACGTGACCGGGAAGGCGTTTGGGTACTACCACGCTGTTGCCTGGGCGGCGCCGTCGTTGGCCAACCGAATTAGTATTACTCCGGTCTTCACAGAAAAAGTGATGACCGGGAAAGCGCGGGTGACGCTGGCGCTACCGGTATATGTGTTGGTGTATCGCACCGGGAGATTGATAGCAAACATGCCAATCAGAAAGATCATTCGATATTCACGAGGAATTCAGAAAGGAGCCAATCATGGCAAGTGACAACAATGTCGTTGAGATTCTCCAGGCAGTAGTCGGAAATCTCAAAGAGATGGCGAAATCCGAGAACATAATCGGCAAGCCGATCCAGGCCGGAGACAAAATGGTTCTTCCGATCATGACTATCTCAGTTGGCTTTGGCGCGGGCGGCGGCCAGGGTGAGGTCGGCCAGAATCGCGGTGGATTTGGCGGCGGTGGCGGCGGTGGACTCAAGATCGAGCCGGCGGCGTTTATCATTGTCGACAAAGACGGAGCATCGATTCTCCCGGCCAAGCATGGTACCTGGGAGGGGATTATCAACGCGATCCCGGGCGTGATCGAGAAAGCGACCAAGCTTCGGGATTCGATGAAGGCGAACAAGGAAGAATCGAAGTAAGTCAATCAGGCTGGTCAGACATGCCGGCGATGGCAAATCGTAAAGAGCCCCGGTCACCCGGGGCTCTTTCGCTATCAGTACTTGTACATCGGCTCCCAGTCGTTGATGCCTCGGGGAAGCAGGTCGAACAGGTGCCAGATCGCGCAGTAGTCATCGCCGGGACCAAAGTAGTCTGCGGCAATTCGCGAAATTGAGCCATTGGGATCCTTCAAAAAGGTGGAAACGCCGGGCCAGGGTTTGCCTTCAGGACTGGCGAACCCCATATCTTTGAAAAACGATGTTCCATGGGATGAATATATCTTGAATTTCCAGCCCCTGCTCTCGGAGAACTCCTTGACCACTTCCGGGCGATCCGGAGTTACCATGACAAAACCGGCGCGGTTTTCGAAATGCTGAACGAAGCCGTTGAAGCCGTCGGCCCACAATGTGCAGTAGCGGCAGCCTTTCCCCATATTGTGAATGACCATCAGCTCATCGCGGTCGCCAAATAGGCTGTAGAATGACACCGGCTGACCGGACGGAGTCATGAGCGTGTAGTCCGGGATGTTCAGTTTCGGGGCCGAGCGTTTGAGGGCCCGTAGTTTGTCTTGCGCTATTTTGAGCTCTTTCTGCGCCTGCTCCAGCGCGCTGACATCAAGCTGATTCGGATTGTCCATTCCCATAGTATCCTCGCAATAATCGGGCGTTCACGTTCAAACAGAAACGATCGAGGCGATTTGTGCCTCCCACAAACATTCGTAATTGTCAGATGAGCTTAGCCCGAATAGCCCTGTGTGCTTTTGACATCACACACTTTCCTGCCCTAAGTAAGGGGTGGGGAAATTCAAGATCAAGTCAAGAATTGTCAGATGTGGAGGTTGGGAGTTCCGATGTCACCAGGGTGGATCGGAATGGCTTTTCAGATACTCCAGCCAGGCGAACGTACCCACTGACTGGGCATAGGCCATGATCTTGCGAAACCCCTGGCCATATTTCGGGTCCGAGTCGTTCATCATCGACTTGGCCTGACGACCGACCTCGTCCCCCGACCAGCGCTGGAGCAGGAGATAGGCGGCATAATTGCAGCTCCCTTCAACCATGGCGTCATCCTGGTACATTGGGGCGTTGAGACCCAGCCAAACGTGCATCAGTTCGTGGGCAAGAGCGACTTTCAGGTAAATCAGAGGCATGCCCTTCAGGGCGTAGACCTGAAATTTCTTGGTGGTCACGAGGCCGTATACCCTGCTCGTCTTTTCGAAAATCGTATAGCCGAAAGTCCTAGGGTGTTCCCCATGAGAAATTTCTGCCATCTTGTGCTTGTCTACCAGTTTAAGCGGGAGTTTGTCGCGGTCGATGTCAATGCCCACCGCCGCGAGGCTGTCCTTCAACGCATACATGAGGGCAATGGCATCCTCAGTCCTTTCGACCGCAGTCTTGCGGCACTCACCGCAGAGGGTCTGCCCGTCTTCGTAGACCGTACCCAGGCCGGTGCCATCGAGTGGCAGGAAGCGGTTACAGTAATCGCATTTGGGCGCAACGCCATTGTGACGTGAGTGGTAGCTATTCCCCCAATCGTCTTCGAGATACTTCCCCTGGATCGTGTCACCGCACAGAGCGCAGCGAAGGGCGGCATGGTCGAAGTAGCAGCTATCATGGTAGTTCTTCCCTTCCCAGATCTTGAAGGAGTCAAGAATAGGACCATTGCAATAGGCGCACCTTGGGCCAATCTGGGTAAGGTAACAGGTTGAATCATAGTACTTGCCATCTTTGAAGAAAGCCGGAAGGGTAGTGATTGGCTTGGAGCAGTTGGCGCAGAGGAAGTGTTTGGCGTGATAGAATTGATTGTCTACTTCGATGTAGGATCCGCTGGTAATCGGCTTACCACACGATACACAGCGCATCTGGGGCGTTGCTGTTGAGGCGGTTACGGCGATTATCAGGCCAAAGAACAGGGTTAGTGCCCCCAAGACGGCCCAGAAGGGGAGACGGGTTGTGGGAAGTCTGTCTAGTTCGATTCTGGGCATAGGACCTCAGGGATCAAGTTACCTGGTTTTTCCCCATTTGGGCAAGACAAACTCAAAGGGGCATCCCGCAGGGGGGATTCGCACGGAACTTGTCCCCTAACCAAGGGTTAATGGAGTAGAATTATTATGTTGGCAGGCTTGGTGATAGCCGCTATATTTGGACCGAGGGAAGGCGCCTGTTCATTTTTTGAACGATGTGCCGATAAGTATTTGTAAGCTATAGGAGTAGCCTTGAACCTGAATTGGTTTCCTCTGATGGCTCCATCCCCGGATGGGGGTGGTGGCGGCTCCAGCAGCATTTTGATGCTGGTCTGGATGGGCTTGATTTTTGTGGTCATGTATCTGCTTTTGATCCGCCCGCAGCGGAAAAAGCAGAAAGAACATGAAGCGCTCCTTAAGGAGCTCAAAAAGGGTGACCGGGTGGTCACTAACGGCGGCATGTTTGGAACGATCTTCGCAATCGACGAAGAACGCAACGTGGTCGTCCTGAAGACCGGTGATGAGACGAAGCTGGAGTTTCTTCGGTCTTCGATAGCCGGCAAAGTAGACAAGTAGCTTTAGATAGAGTTTTTGTAGGAGCAAAGCGTGGCTGTTCGACCGATCGTCATCTACGGCGACCCAGTATTGCGGGAAGTATCCCAGCCGGTTGCGGAAGTCAACCAGGCAACACAAAGTTTGGTGTCCGATATGGTGGACACGTTGAAGAAAGCTCAAGGCCTGGGTCTGGCGGCGGTCCAAATTGGTGTACCACAGCGAGTCTTTATTGTCGATTTATCGGCAATGGATATCAATGCATCCCTGACTGTATTTATTAACCCTGAGATCATGGAAACCCGGGGTGAAATTGAGTTGGAAGAGGGATGTTTGTCCTTTCCGGGGATCTACCAGAAATGTACCCGCCCGGCATATGTTCGGGTAAGAGCACTAGACCTGAACGGTAAGCTGTTTGAGATGACAGCTGATGGGCTGGCAGCGCGGGCGATTCTGCACGAGTTTGATCATCTGGAGGGGAAACTGTTCGTGGACTATTGGTCACCTATAGCCAAGACACTCTTGCGGGGCCGTTTGAAAAAACTGGCTGCCGCGTCCTGACGGAACCGGACCTTAATACAACGATCGCCTCGATCTGAGAGGCCGTCCGGCCACGCTCCTCGTTATCATGAGAATTGTCTACATGGGCACGCCGGAATTTGCCCGGCCCCCGCTTGTGGCTCTGTGTGAGAGCCGTCATGACGTATTGGCGGTTGTCACTGGACCGGACAAGCATGTGGGGCGCGGACACAAGCTGGTTTCAACGCCGGTCAAGCAGGAAGCGGAAGCTCGCGGCCTTCCGGTTCTGACGCCGACCCGGCTGAAAGACAACGATCTTCGAAACGCGCTCGCCGAATTGAACGCTGACCTGTTTGTGGTCATCGCCTTTCGCATTCTCCCGGAAACTCTATTTACGCTTCCCCGACTCGGATCGGTCAATATCCATGGTTCGCTTTTGCCGGCGTACCGGGGTGCGGCGCCGATCAACTGGGCCATCATCAATGGCGAGGCCGAGACGGGGTTGACCAGTTTCTTTCTCAAGAAGGACGTCGACACCGGCAACATGATCCTCCAGGAGAAGACGACCATCGGACCGGAAGACAGCTACGATCTTCTGGCGTCCCGGATGTCGGCACAGGCTGGACCGTTCTTGTTGGCGACACTGGAGGCGATTGAGCGCGGGGACCACGCGGGGGTAGCGCAAGATAGCGGCCGGGCCAGTTTTGCGCCGAAACTCACTCCTTCCAATTCCATGTTGGACTGGGGATTTCCGGCGGAGTATGTACACAATTTTGTGCGCGGATTGTGTTCCAAACCGGGAGCGTACACCTATTTTCGCGGCAAGCGGCTTAAAGTGCTGGAATGTCGGGTCAGCGACGACGCCGAGGCGTTAGTCATGAGACCGGGCACAGTCCTGTCAGACAAGCGCAGGCTGCTAGTGCAATGCGCCAATTCTGTCGTCGAACTCACCCGGATTGTGCCGGAAGGCAAGGGTGAAATGGACGGCGTCGCATTCCTCAACGGGTTTCGACCTCGCCCCGATGAGGTTCTTGGCGATTTATCAGTGGGGGAAGAAGAGAAAAGATGAAAAAGGAAATATTAATCAATTCCACCGAGTACGAGAC
>JBATNE010000095.1:0-32491 GCA_049290195.1 Candidatus Zixiibacteriota bacterium | reverse complement strand
CAACATTACTTCCCAGAAGACATAGAACAGGAACAGGTCGAGAGCGCAGAAGACACCGATCATGCCGGTGGTCAGTATCAGCATGGAGATGAAATATCCCTTCACGCCGATCGTGACGGAATTCCATGAGGCCAATATGCAGAGTACGGTCAGTATGGTCGTCAGGAGGATCAGCAACATGGAGATGCCATCGATCCCGAGGTGATAGGAGATACCGAGGCCGGTAACCCACGGAACGCTAATCTCGAACTGCATGCCGCTGGCGACCGGATCAAACGTGCTGGCGACGAAGAACGAGAGGATCATGGTGATTACCGACGTGATCAGCGCGACACCTCGAATGGTATCATGCCGATTTGAGGGTGTAGCCATGATGGCGGCCACGCCGACCAGCGGGAAGAAAATCGTTAATGTAAGCCAGTCTAATGACATATCTCTATCGCATCACCAAATAGCCGATTAGGATCACTACGCCGGCCACGAAGATCGTGGCATAGCTTCGGACACGCCCTGACTGAGCGTAGCGCAACAACTCCGACACCTGTGAATAGACCCAGGCGCTACCGTTTATGGTACCGTCGATCAGGATGACATCGACGACTTTCCACAGGAAAGTCGAGAACCCGACGAGGGGACGGATAACTAAGGCGCCATATACCTCATCGATATAGTACTTATTTAAGAGCAGTTTCTGGACGCCGCCAAAGCTGGTGCTCAGCGAGGTTGATGCTTCGGTCTTCTTCAGATAGAAATGGCGGGCCGCCAGAATCGCGAGGACCGCGAGGGCGACAGTTACAAACATCAGGGTGAGTTCGAGTCCGGACTCTCCCCCGCCGGAAGCGACGACATTCATCGCGACTTCTTCTTTGTGTCCACCGACAATCGGTTCAAGCCAGCCGGCGAAGTAATTCTTCAGACCGAACAGACCGCCAATTGACTCCGGCATACCGACCCATCCGCCAACTACGGAGAGAGCCGCCAGGACCATGAGCGGAATGGTCATTGACCGAGGGGACTCATGAATGTGGTGTTTGGTCTCGTGGTCCATTCTCTCCGTTCCGTGGAATGTCAGGTAGACAAGTCGGAACATGTAGAAGGCGGTAAGGGCGGCGGTAACGACACCGATCACCCACAACAGGGTGCTGCCGTGACCCGAAGAGAATGCTTCCCAGAGGATTTCATCTTTGGAGAAGAAACCGGAGAAGCCCGGAATACCGGCGATGGCCAGTGTACCGAGCAGGAATGTCATATACGTAATCGGGAGATACTTCTTAAGCCCACCCATTTTGCGGATATCCTGTTCGCCGGACATGGCATGGATAACCGAGCCGGAGCCGAGGAACAACAGCGCTTTGAAGAAGGCGTGGGTCATCAGGTGGAAAATTCCAGCGCTGAATGCGGCAACGCCGCAGGCGAGGAACATATATCCGAGCTGACTGACGGTGGAATATGCGAGCACACGCTTGATGTCATTCTGGGCCAGGCCGATGGTTGCGGCGAACAGCGCGGTGATGCCACCTACGAAGGCGACTACAAGGAGTGCAGTCGGCGCCATGGTGAAAAGCACATTGGAGCGGACAATCATATAGACACCGGCGGTTACCATGGTGGCGGCATGGATGAGGGCGGAGACCGGTGTAGGGCCTTCCATAGCATCCGGGAGCCAGACATAGAGCGGGATCTGGGCCGACTTGCCGGTTGCTCCGAGGAACAACAGGAGGCAGGCCGCGGTAATCAGTCCGCCGCCCGCGATAAAGGTAGTCGGGGCGGCCGCGAACACCGTCTTATAATCGAGAGAGCCAACTTGCCAGAAAATGATGAAGATTCCGAGGAGGAATCCGAAATCGCCGATGCGGTTGACGATAAACGCCTTCTTCCCTGCATCCGATGCGGACTGCTTTTCGAACCAGAAGCCGATCAAGAGGTACGAGCAGAGCCCTACCCCTTCCCACCCGACAAACATGAGCAGGTAGTTGTTCGCCAACACCAGCGTGAGCATGGAGAAAGTGAACAGGTTCAGGTAGGCAAAGTAGCGGCCGTAGCCCGGATCGTGGCTCATGTATCCGGTGGAATAGACATGGATCAGAAATCCCACGCCGGTCACGACCAGGATCATGATGGCCGAGAGCGGGTCGAGCAGATAGGCGATATCGACATGGAACGAACCGGCCGGAATCCAGGTGAACAGAATCTGTTCGATGGAGCGGGCCTCAACGGGCATTCCTTTCAGCTGGAAGAAGAGCGAGAGCGACAGGATAAACGAAAGTCCGATCGAGGCGCAGCCGACAAACGAGATAACCGCCTTGGGGAGTTTCCCAAGCAACAGACCGTTGATCAGAAAGCCGATCAGCGGCAACAGCGGTATCAAAAACAGATAGTCAGCCATTAGCTCTTCACTACCACTTCAACAAGCTGAAACGATCGATATTGATCGTATCACGGTTTCTATGCAAGGTTATGATCATGCCGAGTCCGACAGCAGCTTCGGCAGCGGCGACCGTCAAGACCAGGAACACAAAGACGTGTCCATCCATCAGGCTGACCGCGCGCGAGAAGGCGATCAGCGCCAGATTCGCTGAGTTCAGCATCAATTCTATCGACATGAACAGGACGATCATATTCCGGGAGAACAGGACGCCGCAGATGCCGACCACAAACAGGATCGAAGCGACTATGAGATATGCAGAAATCGGTATCATGATCCTTTGATTACCTCATTGGGGCGTTCCTGCGGACTATCCAGTTCCGGCGTGTCATTTTCCGGGTATTCGCCCGGACGATCCTTGCGTGAAATCACGACCGCACCGACTACGGCGATCAGCATGAGGACGCCGGTCAATTCGAACGGATAGAGATATTTGGTAAACAGCAGCATTGAAACCGGCCGAATGGCACCGAAATCATCGCTCGGGACGGTCGTCGCAAAGCCACTGGATGAGAATCCAAGGAAGGCGCCGCGAATGACGAAGATCAATTCCACGAGCATCAGGCCGGAGATCAGCAGTTTGACCGCTTTGCTAACCGGTTTGGAATGTTGCCCGAGATCTTCCCCGCCGCGCAGGTTGAGTAACATGATGACAAACAGGAACAGCACCATGATGGCGCCGGCATAGACGATAATGAGCATGACGCCGACAAACAGGGCGCCGAGCTGGACATAGAGGACGGCCTGAGCAACGAAGGACAGGATCAGGTAAAGCACCGACGCCACCGGGTTCTTCTGCCCGATCATCATGACGGCGCCGAAGACGGCGATGACCGATGAGATGACGAATATTGCCCAGTCGATATTCATTTTACTGAGTCCGGTACTCCATACACTTTCCGCTTGTTGCGGAACAAGTGCTTCAGCGGCGTGTCTTTGCGCGGGTGCGGCACCAGCATGTCTTCTTTAGTCCAGATGAACGTATTGCGTTCGAAATCTGAGAACTCGTATTCCTGTCCGAGGAAAATCGCCTCTTCGGGGCAGGCTTCTTCGCAGAAGCCGCAGAAGATGCAGCGGAGCAGGTTGATTTCGTAGATCTTGGCTTTGCGCTCGCCGTTGGCGGTTTCTTCCGGCTCCATATAGATGCAGTCGGCCGGGCAGGCCGCGGCGCAGAGACCGCAGCAGACGCACCGCTCGGTGCCATCATCGTAGCGCTCAAGATAATGGCGGCCCTTGTAGCGGGGCGCCATCGGCTTTTTCTTCCACGGATAGTCAAGCGTGATCGGTTTCTTGAACAGATGCTTCAGTGTCACCAGGAATCCCTGGGGCATCTTCACGAACACGTTGACCAGCGCTTTGAGTACTTCGTTCATATCGACATTCCTAACGGCGGTTGACTACGCAAAAATCACGATGGCTCCGGTGACCAGTATATTCAAGACGGCGAGTGGGAACAAGACTTTCCACCCGAAATTCATCAATTGATCGTACCGGAAGCGCGGGAAAGTCGCCCGCAGCCAGATATAAAAGAACATGAAAAAGAACACTTTGAGCACAAACCAGAGTATACCAAGTCCTGCCGGCAAGAATGAGAACGGTCCCTGCCATCCGCCGAAGAACAGTGTCGTACCGACGCAGGATACCGCCAGCATGTTGCCGTATTCACCGATAAAGAACATGCCGAACCGGAATGAGGAATACTCAGTATGATATCCGCCGACCAGTTCGGATTCAGCTTCGGGAAGATCGAACGGCGCGCGGTTGGTTTCGGCGATAGCGCAGGTGAGGTACAACAGGAAACCGAGTGGCTGTTTCCAGATGAACCAGTGCATGATGCCGTCCTGTTGTTCGACCAGTTCGCGCATCGACAGCGTGTTGGCGATCAGGATGACACCGACAATGGAGAGGCCATAGGAGATTTCATAGGAGATCATCTGCGCCGACGAGCGGATACCGCCCATCAGGGAATACTTTGAAGCCGAGGACCATCCGGCCAGAATGATGCCGTAGACACCGAGCGAGGTGACCGCGAATATGAACAGGATACCGATATTGAGATCGGAAATCACGCCGGTGATCTGACGTCCGGCGAGGCTGAAATCGGGCGAGAACGGAATAACCGCAAAAGAGAGCATGGCCGGGACAAACGCCAGAAGCGGCGCCAGGGCATAGGTGATTCGCTCGACCTTATCCGGCACGATATCTTCTTTGAAGGCCATCTTCACGGCATCGGCCAGCGGCGTGAGCAGGCCGAACGGTCCGGCGACTGACGGACCCATGCGATGCTGGAAATGCGCGACCAGCTTGCGTTCCATATAGGTGGCGTAGGCACAGCCGGTGAGGACTGCTACCAGAACGACGACGACTTTGATGGTCGATGCTATGATCAGTTCAAGCATATGCTAACTCGACACCTTATTGAGACGTACCCAGTCAATGCGCGCAGTTCGGGAAATGAGCGCGTTCACACGCGAGGCGGAGAAGTTGCGCGGGACAAAGACGACGTTTCCTTCCAAGTGCTCCGACACTCTGGCCGGGGCGATCATTTTGCCAAGCTTTGATTCAATACGCAAGGCATCTCCGTCCTGGACATCAAGTGACTCCGCCAGTTCCGGCGAGATTTCCGCGTAGGCATCGCTGCAGAATGCGGCCAGTGAGGCTGCCTTCTCCGTGAAGTAGCTTCGGTGATGCGGATCGTCGCCTACCACCATCTGAATCGGATAGGCGGGGTCAGCTTCGACAGCCGCCTGCCTGGCGCTCTGCCAGCCGGACGGGAGCGGCAAGGATGTATTCAATGCCAAAAGCTTCTGGATTTCAGTTGTGCGATCGGCGTCCGAAGCAAACAGCTTCTTCCCCATCGCCAAAGCTATGGCGGACATGGCATCGTGGGCCGGGCGAGATTCAAAGAGCGGCTTCATGCCGCGTTCGGATGTCTGCGTGCGTCCTTCGAGGTTCACATAGAGACCGGAATATTCCGCCCAGGATGAAATCGGGAGGACAACATCGGCCATGGCCGAGGTTTCGGTTTCCACCAGATCGCAGACGACGAGGAAATCCAGTTTCTCGAGCGCTTCTTTGACATGTTCGCGATCAGGATGAATCATCAGCGGGTTGGCGCCGAGAACGACGAGACCATCGAGTTCTCCCTTGACCATCGTATCTATCATGGCGTCGGTGGCTGTGCCTGTCGCAGACGGGAGTTCTTTCCAGAGCGACTTGAGTTCAGATGCAACCGCGGGGTGAGGATTCGGAAGTAGTCCCAGTTTCTCCGCACCGACGGAATTGGCATACATGGCGAGGACGGCCATCTGTCCGCGCTGGGTGATACCCATCAGACGATTCAGATTGCAGAGGGCGGCGGAGATGGAATCGCGCTCACGAGAACGGCTGACCTGCTCACCGGCGATAAAGGTAATCTTCTTTCCTGCCGCGATAGCTTTGGCTAATGATTTCAGATCCGGCACGGCAACGCCGCAGGCGACGGAGGCATCGGCAAGGCTGCCCGGAGTGATCTGTCCGGCGAGGGATGACGCATCGGAGGCGACGGCCACGTTTTCTTCGATCGCCGCGAGACAGAGCCCGTTGATGAACGCTTCTTCGGTTCCGGGCTTGTGGATCAGCTCCATGGTAGCGATATCAGCCGATTTCACGCCGAAGGAGTTTATCGAGTAGATCCTCGGATGGGTGAAATTATATGCTTTGCGGATGCGGAGGTATTCATTCGGGTGCTCTTTGATCAGATCTGAACCGAATACGACGATGACGTCTGAAGAGTCAATGTCGGCAGTCTTGAACGGCTGAGACGCGAGAATCGAATAGGCGGAATCGGTCTTGGTGCCGAGCGCTTTGTAGTCAGTGCGGAAATCGACGTTGTTCGTGCCGATCACAACCCGCATCAGTTTATTGAAGCTGTGGAGTGAAGCGGCATCCAACTGAGGACCGGCGATTCCGCCGATGCAGACATTACCTTTTGACTTGGAGATGCCGTCAATGCGCTTGGCAATTGTCGACAGAGCTTCTTCCCAGGTCGCTTTGACCAGAGCGCCGTTCTTCTTCACCATGGGGGTCTTGATGCGATCGGTCGCCTGAGCAATCTGATAGCCGTAGCGGACGACATCCGGCAGCCAGCCGTCATCGATTTCGTCATTGCGGCGCGAAGTCGATCGGAAGATCTGATTTTTATGGTCTTCCTTATAGAACGTGATGTTAGTGCCCGACGACGTAAAGGGATCGACTGCGGAGGCAGTCGTCGTCAACCAGACGCGAATCTTGTAGCGCCAGTCAGTGTTCGTAAGGGCACCAACCGGACAGATCTCTACGAGGTTCCCGGAGAACGGATTGTTCACCTGCTGGCCGGGAGCGGCATCAATTTCAGTCGCATTGCCGCGTTCAAAGGCGCCGAGATCGTATTCACCGAATGCTTCTTTATTAGAACGAACGCACTTGTAACACAGAATGCAGCGATTGCGATTGAGAATGATCTCAGGGCCTATCCGCTTATCATCAAAAGTGGTCTTGGTATCTTCGTCGACGCGGCGCTTCTTGAAGAATTCGAAGCGGCTGTCATCGTAGCCGTGCGAGAACGTCAGGTTCTGCAGATCACATTCGCCACCCTTGTCGCAGGTGGGGCAATCGAGCGGGTGATTGATCAAGAGGAACTCGATAACCGCCTTGCGCCCCTGCTTCACCTGGTCGGAGTCGGTCCGGACCACCATACCTTCGGTGGCCTCAGTCGCGCAGGAGACCTGGAGTTTCGGCATCTTCTCGATCTCGACATAGCACATACGGCAGGCACCGACCGGTTTTAGTTTGGGGTGCCAGCAGAAGGTGGGGATATGAATTCCCATGCCGAGCGATGCCTCAAGGACGGTGGTCCCCTTGGGAACGGTGACCGTGCGACCATCGATGGTCAGCGTCACTGTCTTGATGGCCGCCGGGGCGGTGTCTGTCTTTACCGTTTCTGCCATTCTCTGCTCAAACGAATTCGAAATTGGATTTCACCCGGCACTGCTTGTGGTCTATATGGTACTGCCATTCATCGCGCCAATTCTTGATGGCGGACTGAATCGGCATGACCGCGGCATCTCCCAGCGGACAGATGGTCCGTCCGAGAATATTGCCGCAGATATCATCGATCTTCTCAATATCGCCCGGTTTTCCCTGGCCGTGCTCGATCTTGCGAATGATCTGTTCGAGCCAGCCTGTGCCGTCGCGACACGGCGTGCACTTCCCGCACGATTCGTGGCGGAAGAAGTGAATCAATTTGTAGATTGCCCAGACGATACAGGTCTGGTCGTCGAAAACAATCACCGCTCCGGAGCCGAGCATGGAGCCGGCCGAAGTCAGCGATTCAAAGTCAAGGTTGACGTCGATCATCTCAGGCGTCAGGAACGGCGTTGAGGCGCCGCCCGGGATGACTCCCTTGAGCATCCGGTCGCCGCGAATTCCGCCGCCGTATTTGGGATCGTATATCAGCTTTCTCAATGAGAAACCGAGTTCTACTTCGTAATTGCCGGGACGCTTCACATGGCCGCTCAGGCTGAAGATTTTGGTGCCCGGGGATTTTTCCGTGCCGAGCGTCTTGTACCAGGCCGAGCCGCGATTGATAATGTGCGGCACAGTGGTGAGGGTCTCCACATTATTGACGATAGTCGGACAGGCGTACAGCCCCTCGATCGCCGGGAACGGGGGACGAATTCTGGACAGCCCCTTCTCCCCTTCCAGGGAATTCAGGAGGGCGGTTTCTTCACCGCAGATATAGGCGCCGCCGCCGGTGTGAACGATCATATCGAGATCGTAACCGGTGCCGTAAATATTCTTGCCGAGATGTCCCTTGGCGTACGCTTCTTTCATCGCCCGTTCAACTGTGCGGATACATTCACCGAATTCACCGCGGATATAGCAGAACATCAGATGGCTGCCGATCGCGAATGACGCAATAGCCATTCCTTCGATCATGGCGTGCGGGTCGCGTTCCATGATGACGCGATCCTTGCAGGTACCCGGCTCGGATTCATCGGCGTTGCAGACCAGATAGCGGGGCTTGGGAGAATCTTTCGGGACAAACGTCCACTTGAGCCCGGTCGGGAATCCTGCGCCGCCGCGTCCGCGGAGGCCGGCTCCTTTGACTTCGGCGATCACATCCTCACGCTTCATGCCGGTGAGGACTTTGCGCCAGGCCTGATACCCGCCATGCGCTTCAAATGTGTCGATCTTCGACTGATTCGGATCTTCGACATACTTGAACAGATGCAGCTTCTCGCTCGAAGCGACATCCTTGGCGTTGGTTATGACCGGCGAGTAGAACATCAGGCTTTCGCTCGCAATTCTTCCAAAATCTTATCGACTTTTTCTTTGGTCAGATTCTCATAGAAATCGTGATTAATCTGCATCATCGGGGCGGTCGCACAGGAGCCGAGGCATTCAACCGAGATCAAGGTGAACAGACCATCGCGGGTGGTCTCCCCTTTCTTGATCCCGAGCTTCTGTTCCAGATAGACGACCAGACCATCGGCGCCCAGGAGAGCGCAGGAGATATTGTGGCAAACCTGAATCAGGTATTTGCCGACCGGTTCCTTGGGGAACATGGTATAGAACGTGGCCGCTTCCGCGACCTCGACATACGGGACATTGATGGCCTTTGAGATTTCGCGATAGATCTCTTCGCTCAGGTGACCAACCTGGTGATAGGCGATAGTTAGCGCCGGAAGTACCGCGGACTTGCGACGCGGATACTCGGCCGCTGTCGCCTTCATCTTTTCGATTGATTCTTTAGTCAGAATCATCGGTCAACCTCTCCAAGCACGATATCTATTGATCCAATGGCGACGACAACGTCGGCAACCATGCGTCCTTCGACCAGCGCCGGCAAACAGGCCAAGTTTATAAACGATGGCGGGCGGACGCGTACCCGATTGGGGCGGTTGCTGCCATCGGATGAGAAAAAGAACCCGATCTCTCCCTTGGGGCTCTCGATCGCCTGGTACACCTGACCTTTGGGAGACTGGAATCCTT
Source organism: Candidatus Zixiibacteriota bacterium (assembly GCA_049290195.1). GTDB lineage: Bacteria > Zixibacteria > MSB-5A5 > GN15 > FEB-12 > FEB-12. Next base: position 23,052 of record JBATNE010000095.1, on the reverse strand, counting down.
CGGTGATAATCTTGAAATGGAAAATGAGGGATTCCATTTTGTGCAGGACATCTTCTTTGGGCGGAAGAACCACACCCGGAACGTGGGCGCGATACGGCCCCTCGGGCATACCGTCCAGCGCCTGTTCGACAATGCGCAATGATTGGCGGATTTCTTTCAGGCGAAGCAGATACCGGTCATAGGCGTCACCGGCCGTACCGGTGGCGATTTCAAAATCAAATTTTTCGTATCCACTATAGGGGTTTGCCTTGCGGACATCGTACGGCACGCCGGAACCTCGAAGCATTGGCCCAGACAGTGACCAGTTGATCGCATCTTCGGCGTTAATCACGGCAACACCCTTGGTGCGCTGAATCCAGATTTCGTTTCTGGTCAGCAGGGTCTCGTAATCTTTGAGTCGTTCCGGCAGTACTTTCAGGATATTGCGAATTTTCGATTCGAAGTCTCTGGGGAGATCGTTGGCGAGGCCACCGATGCGGATGTAGCTGGTCATCATGCGCTGACCACCGCAGGCTTCGTAAATGTCGACGATCATTTCCCGTTCACGGAAAGCGTACAGGAGCATTGACTGTGCGCCGATATCGAGCGCGTGGGTGCCGAGCCAGACCAGATGCGAGTTGATTCGGGTAAGTTCCGCGAGACAGACGCGCGCCCATTTCACTTTTTCAGGAACATCGATTTCCATCAGTTTCTCGACTCCAAGACAGAAGCCGAGATTGTTGGACATGGGGGCGAGATAGTCCATCCGGTCGGTGCATGGAATCGCCTTGTAGTAAAGCTTGGACTCCATGGTTTTCTCGATGCCGGTATGCAGATACCCGACGATCGGGCGGCAACGGACCACCGTTTCGCCATCGAGTTCAAGTTCCACTCGGAGCACACCGTGGGTTGACGGGTGCTGCGGCCCCATATTGAGGGTGACTGTTTTGGCTTCAGCCATTACTTAATCACCTCCGGCGGAAGGTCCTTATTCCAGGTAAATACCGGGGCTTCCCAGGTAAGCGGAAAATCGCGTCTGAGGGGATGACCTTCGAGTTCATCCGGCGTCAGGATCTTGGTCAAGTCCGGATGGCCGGTGAAGACGATCCCCATCATATCCCATACTTCCCGTTCAAGCCAGTTGGCGCCGTGCCAGATCGGAGTGAGACTGGGGAGTTCAGGATTTTCGGCAGCCAAACGAGCTTTGAGGAAGAAGCGATAGTGGTGCGACAATGAGTAGAGGTTGTAGATCACTTCGAAACGGCCGAGGGCGGCATCGGGGTGACCATACCAGTCGACCGAGGTAATATCGCTGAGGTACTTGACATCGATCTCGGCGTTGTCAAACAACCCCTGGCAGATATCCATGACCGCTTCCGGCTTGATCAGGTAGAATTCCTGATTACGGAACGATTCTTCGCCAACGATTACGTCGGCAAAGCTCGCCATCAGAAATTCTCTTACCTTACTCTTGCAATCCATGCGCTTGTTCCGAAATTCACAATCTCTGTTCGCCAAATCCCATTTTGTATCTCGTGGATGTCAGTTCAGACGACTGCCTGACCCCATTCGTCCCGTCGATCCTTGAGGGACTCCTTATCTACCTTTTCCTGCAACTTGAGAATGCCGTTCATCAGCTGTTCCGGTCGCGGCGGACAGCCGGGGATATAGACATCGACCGGGATAATCCGATCAACTCCCTGCACGATCGCATAGTTATTGAATACCCCGCCGCACGAGGCGCAGGCACCCATCGAAATCACCCATTTCGGGTTCGGCATCTGCTCGTAAAGAGTCTTAACGACCGGTGCCATTTTGACCGATACGCGGCCGGCGACAATCATCAGATCCGCCTGACGCGGGCTGGGACGCATGACTTCCATGCCGTACCGAGCCAGATCGAAATGAGACGCAAAGGTGCTGATCATTTCGATAGCACAGCAGGCCAGACCAAACCCGAGCGGCCACATGGAACGCTTGTGCGCCCAGTTGACCATCTTGTCGAGCGAGGTCAATATGATTGAGTCAGGAATTTTCTCTTCTAATCCCACTTCAGTGCACCTTTCCCTAGTTCATAGAAATAACCGACCAGGACCAGCGTGACAAAAATCACAATCGAAACGAAACCGATTGCACCCAGATCCCGGGCGACCACCGCCCAGGGAAGCAGGAATATTACTTCGATATCAAACAGGATGAAGGAAATGGCAACGAGGAAGAACTTGACCGGGACCGGTTCTTTGGTCGAACCGACCGGTTCGATACCGCATTCGTACGGCTGACCCTTCTTGCCGAGCTTGGTTCGCTTGCCAAGATAGAGCGATGCGCCAACCATGACCAACGCGATCACCGCCGCGACAACGATCAAAATGAGAATCGGCAGATATGTTTCCAGCATTTCCTTTGCCTTTACTCCAAAACAGCGAGGTCGCTGTAAAGTCGGGTAAGAGTACCAGAAAGGCCTATAAAAGTCAATCTAATTCTGGCCATCCCACCCCCAACATATCGTCAAAATATCGGACAATATGAGTACATGGGGTTTATTTAGGTCACTGTGGTTCAAGTAGTTGAGTAAGCCTATCCGACCAAGCGAACCAAGAGAGATTGTGATTGATTTCTCAGACTAGGGATACCGAGTCGGCTACATTTCTATGGATACACGGTATCCGGTGAACAACTGGGTCTCGGCAAGGATAGTCTGGAGCAGCTCCAAGTCACAGTGTCCGTAGGCTTTAGACGACCCGCCGAGCCGCAAAGTCTGGGCTTCTTTGGACCAGGTCAGGTAGCCGCCACCTGAAACAATGACGGTCGGCTCGAGAATCTCCACGACATCTCCCTTACCGACTCGAGCGGTCTTGAGACCGCGAGTCGCGCAGTGTGCCTCGACGATGTCAGCGTGGTAAGTGTATCGAGACAGCGGTCCGTATACGAGGACAGTTTTCTCAGGGCTGGCAATAATGACGAATTTACAGCGGACAGAGGGATCGACATTGGATCCAAAGTCGGCGTCGTTAACCAGCGAGTGAATGTCGTAGTTCATGGTTGCTCTTCCCTGCGCTCACTAGATGCCAATGCGGAGATGGTTGGAGAAAATCCATCCGCGGCCGCGTTTCCAGATTTCTACTCGATAGACACCGGCTTCGCGGACCGGATGTTCGTACGTTTTGGCTATTGTCTCAACCAATGATTGTCCGTTGTGGATCAGGCGAATCAGGCCTTTCGATGGTGACTCGACTTTGATGGTGACGTTGTCGATACCCGCCAATGTTCCGCCGGCGATGATCTCAGCGGTTCCGTTGGATGCAGTGAAGCTGAAGCCGAGTGGACTGCCCCACCGGACATTAGCGCAATAGACCCGACAGTCACGGAAGGCTTGGAACAATTGGCGCTTGGCCACTTCGAATTCCTTTGAGAGCGGCTCGGCAAGCATGAAATAGGTGCGAATGGAACGGAAATGCACTTTGTACGGGAATATCTCCACCGTGAATGGTCCCACTTTGGCGGGAAAGGCATGGGCATCGACACTGGCAATTCCAAACAGTTTGCGCTTGAGGTTGAGTGCATCCCACCGTTCGAGAGTCAACTTGGGCGGACCGATCATTGACTTCCGCGGAGAGAATGCCATGAGCAGTTTGTTGACCGAGGTCAGTCGCTCCATCCACTCCGACATTTGATTCCAGAGTTCGATACCATTGAACGCGGTGACCGACCAATCGGTCCAGGGATAAGGGGGATACTGACCTTCGCGGGGACGGACCTCGTCCGGATGCGCGATAATGCCCAGCGCATTGTCGGCCCCGGCGGCGGCGACGTATTCAGTTACCGACATTTCTTTGGGGTAGACTCCCGGTGAATCGTATATCAGGTAGTGATTGTTGTCATTGGGGTCGTTGTGTTCGTAGCCGACGATGGCGAGAGTTTTGCCATAGTAACCTTCCTTGCCGTTCTCCTTATTGTGGAGATTCATGTGGTCGGCAAAGAGGATGAAATCGAGATCGACCTGCTGACCGATCGCGACGACGTCTTCGAGCGTTTTGGTGCCATCGGATTCAGTGGTGTGAACGTGAATCACGCCTCCGTAGTGATACCAGTCCCCGATCTTAGTGCCGTTCATGCTGCAATTCCTGAGTGTGGGGTACGCGCCTGAATATCCATAATCCTATTACAATGAGAACGGCCAGTGAGACGACGGCAAGTTTGTACGGCAAACGTGCAGATTCTACCTCTGACAGCCCCAGCGCCTGGGTAGCCCAGGATCCGAGCGGCTGGGTCGGCCTGAAAAGAAAGACCACCGATGTCCAGAGGAGTGGTCCTATTACCGCGGCGGCGCGGCCGGAAAGGGTAAACAGGCCGAAGAAACGGCCCAGTTGGTCTTGTGGAACGAGTTCCGCAAGCATGGGGCGTGAGACGGTCCAGAGTCCGCCGAGCAGAACGCCGACTGCGGAACCGAGTATCCAAATCACGGCAGTACTGGTAGTGAAAGCGAACGTGATCAGCGCTATCACCCATCCCCCCATGATGATTGCCAGAAGGCGCTTGAGTGATGAATGCTCAGCGATCTTGCCAATGACGAATGACCCGAACACGGCGGAGATGGTCGAGACAATCAGGAACAGGGTGATCTGAGAATCGGTCAAGCCGATCACCAGCGAGCAGTAGATGCCTATGTTGATGATCACCGTGGCGACAGCGTCCTCGAAGAAATAGTCGGCTATGAGAAATCGCAACACGCCCGGGTACTTGTGGGTCTCGCGAAGCCCGCGCCAGACATCGCTGTATGCCTGTTTGATTGATGCAGCTTTGGGGTCGTGATGACGCTTCTCCTTGACCAAAAGGAAAATCGGTAATGCGAAGAGTAAGAAGAGAACTGCTGTTGGGAGAAACGCGCCTGACTTTCCCCAACCATGCACAAAAGGGACGGTCAATCCAAACGCGTTCCCGGATACAAAGGGCAGCACCAGAATCATTCCGGCCACCGAGCCGACATAGCCGAGCGCCACACCGACGCCTGAAATATAGCGCGCCTTCTTCCCCTCGGCGACTGAGTACAACAGGGCGTTATAGAATGGGAGGCCTGCTTCATAGGAGAAGTTAGCAATGACAAACAGGGCCAACAGGATCAGTATCCACCCAGCCGGGACAACCGACATGAGCCCCACTGCCATACAGCAGCTAAGAGTAAAGAGGGCGAGGAACAGCTTCTTTCTGGTGGAGTGATCGGAGAGCGCTCCAAGAGCGGGCAAGACGATCGCCGCGATAAGCATCGAGACTGAGAAAGCGATATCGAAATAGTGATCGCGATAGCCGAGGTCTTCGACAATGTACCGCTTGAGGTAGAGCGATACGATATTCATCGAGTAAATAGTATTGGCGAAGTCGTACAGCGACCAGGCGACAATGTCGCGCCGCCAGAGAGAAGCCGGCTGAGCGTGGGTCAAAGCCCGAGCTCTCCGGAAATGGTCATCATGCCGTCCCGGACCAGCAGCAGGAACTGGTCGAGTTCCAGTCCGAGGTTGCTGCAAGCGGCGATGTTTTCTCTGGTAGCACCGGCGGCGAATCGCTTTTCATTGAATCGCCGAATGAGAAACTCCGTATCGAGCACGGCGAGTTTCCTGGCGGGATGCATCAGGGCACAGGCGACCAGAAATCCGGTAGTCGGGTCGACCGCATAGAGCGCCCAATCCATGCGGGACGTGCACGGTACATGTCCGGGATGGGCGTGGATGGCGTACATGGATTGATCGGGGAAATCGTAGTCCGCCAGCCATTCGGCGGTGACGTAGGTGTGACGCTTTTCGTCGTCCTTGGTTTCGTTGTAGTCCAGATCATGCACCAGGCCGCACAACCCCCAGGCATCGGCATCCTCGCCGAAATGTTCGGCCACCCGGCGCATACCGGCCTCGACCGAAAGAATGTGTTTCAGGAGATTGTTTACGCCTATTCGGTCTACGACCATTTGATAGGCGATATCGCGGGTCAATATTTTGCTCACAAGAAGGAATTTAACCGGGTTAAGAGGGTAAAGTCAAGACAAGGTCAGACGCGGATCAGTCGAAGAAGTTCCAGGTGAAGCCATAGGAGATGAGTCTTCCCTGCGACGTATCATATTCCCGGTTGCGATATATTGTCGCCAGCAGATTCTGCCAGAGAACATGGAAGCGGAAGTTTCCCATACGAAAGGAAACGGTGGCGTTGATTACGGCGCTGTTGCCAATATCCGACTCATAGTAGCCGTCATAGGGACCGAGATAGACGACCTCGGCATAGCCCCACACATCGATCAGTTTCGGCTTCCAGTAGTAGTGCAATTCCGCTCCGGCGAAGGCGTTTCGGTCCGGCTGATAGGGACGATGGCGATCACCATCGTAGGTCACATAGTGATAGCTGGCGCCACCATGAAGAGTCAGGAAGCTGTCGACTGCCAGAGTCTGCTCGACGCTCACCGTAGCAAAATTGATGTTCTCGTTGACCGGCGCAAAGGTGTGGACCGGAAAGGTGTCCGGGTTGCCCTGGAGAACCCAGTCGATGCCATCGAATATCCGCCCGCCAGTGGCTTCGAACCTGAGGGCTCGGCCGGTTTTCCCTATCTCCACTACCAGGCTGCCAACCGCCTGGCGTTCGATCTTCAGATTGGTATTGCCGGAATCGGCGAACGTACTCCCATTGGGATAGAGGTCCGACGCGCTGTATTTCAGCAGTCGTTCATGAAGCGAAGGTTCTCGTTCGGCGTAGCCGGCCGAGGCGAGCAGATAGAATTTGTCTGATTCGCGCGAGAGAGTGAAACCGAGCTGCGGCATGACACGGTGCGATTCACTCCACCGCACGCCGATGCGCGAACCCATGTTGCTGCCGCCCATCGTGCGCGCCAACGTGACCGAGCCTTCCGACGCGAATCGATCATGATTGTCCGTACCGTCGAAATAGTTCTGCTTGTCGGCACTGAACTCCGCGCTGACCAGGGAATTCCCGGACTTGACGTCGTGCCGGGCATACAATCCATTGTCGGTCAGATCGAACTGGCCGGTGTAATCGTGGTCGATGAAGCTCCCCTGGCGCTGATGTTGGTATCCGAATTCCCAGAGAGACGGACGGTCAGGGCTCCAGAACTGGTAGCCAATGCGCGCAAAACGGTCAAAACGGTGTTTCGTCACATAGTAGGCGGAGAACGGTGCCCAGAGATCAGGCTGGACAGGGAGCAGTCCTCGCCGATCGTACAGATATCCGGTCATCGTAACAGCCTGGTTTGCAAACGTCGGCCAGACAAAACTGCCGTTATAGTGAGAAGCGTCATCATCGGCCCCATACCAGCCGTTAACGGCTGAACGATATCCTATAGCCATGTCGATCTTGCGGCCATCTTCGAACGCTTTGGCGTACCTACCTCTGGCAAAGGAAAATCCGGACTGCCCCTTGTCTACCAGTAATTCGGTAAGAGGACGCTTGACCTCGGCGGACTGCGGCCGCGTCAGAAGTGTTGCCGTAGCACTTGCACCACCAAAAATCATGCCGGTGGCACCGGGAAGAATATAGACGCCGTCATCCCAGGCAGTCGGGAGATCATTGAAATCCATCATTCCATCAGGTTCAATGGCATGTTCAAACGGGTGAACGGCCAGATCGTTGACAATAGTATTCATCCGATCGCCGGTCAGGCCGTACGGCTGGACGGTCTTCCGCACCGGAGTATCCTGATAGTCCCTGACCACAAACGCCGGAGAGAACTTGAAATAGTCGCCGGCATCATGAAACCACGAACGGTCCAGATGTCCCCGTTGATTGAGTCTTGGCGACGCAAACGTGGTCACAAGGGAATCGAAGAAGTCGAATCGGGGCCCGCGCTTTCTGGGTGGTTTGATCCCGGTGGAATCGACGACCGGAATCAATTTGGCCGGAGAAATGGCAGGTTTGGCTGAATCGTGTTTCAGTGTGTCAAGCAGTTGGGTCGAATCGGCAATTGGTTTGGGCATGGCCGATTTCGCGCTATCCACCGGTGCGACCGATTGCCCTTGTGCCGCCAGCATTGGCCACACGCATACCACCAGTTGAAGGATCGAAATCTGGAATCTTCTCACACCATTCTCTCTCGGCGATATAGTAGGCGGGTAACCGGGAAAAGCAAAGGGAAAATCAGCAGATTTGATCCGAGCGAGATGAGACTCCAGAATGCGGAAGTAACAAAACGGGGCCAAAAGGGCTGGAAAAGCCAGGCATCAACACTGTTGACCGGCAAATAGAACAGGAGGGTACAAAGAACAGCCGCCAGACAGAGCTGGAGATTGAGTGTGAGCTTGCCGGCCTGCTGCCACTTTGTGGCGCGAAGCCCGGCGCCTATCATTCCGGAGCAGGATGCACCTATCAACTGTGCTATGGCAATGGGGAGTGCCGCCGGACCATAGGGATTGAGAAATGTCCAGAGTCCCATACCGATTATACCAACCAGCATACCCGGAACGATACCCCAGAGGAATCCGCCGGAGAAGATAATGAAGAAGATCAGGTTGACATTGGGGAAGTAGGATGTTCCCCAGCAAAAGACATAGAGCAATCCCGAGAAGAGCGCAATTCTGGTCAGGATCTGCAGGCGAAATGTCATCGCACGATCAATACCTTTGCTTTGCTTTCGGCGAGAAGCGCGTGGTCAGCAGCACTGGAATAGAGCCGGGCGACAGCAATGTAAACGCCACTGACAACATCATTGCCCGCGGCATTTTTCATATCCCATGAGGCCTGGTACGTACCGGCCCGCTGATTGCCTGCGGTAACCTCTTTCAGCGTCTGCACTCGCTCTCCGGCTGCGTTATAGATATCTACTGAGATAGTCGGTACTCCACTCGGGTTGGGAAGACTGCTAATATCTGTTGGCATCTGGAATCGGAAGGTCAACTGCTTCCCTCCCATCGACGCTACCACAGCCGGATTGGGATACGGCGTGAGTACGGCGGCCGGGAGATTGACGAGGGCTGAATCGTACCCATACGTTTCGTCGATGGATTCATCAATGAAATAGCCGACGTTCTTCTTTGTGTCCGGAGTGTACAGGCTCAGGTCCGCTGTTGCAGGGGTCAGGATCATGGTAGCCGACTGAAACTGTTGCGGGCGCTTCATAAAAATGAACGCCGACACGTTGCTGGGAAGTGAAAAGGTATCGACCGTAACCGAATCACCGGTGACCCCAAAATCACTGGTATAGCGATACACGATATTCAATCCCCAGTTTTGTCCCCCGAGATCGGAACCGGTATAGACAAGGACCGTGACGGTATCATCGACCCTCACGAGAGTCGTATCAGTACAACCGCTGCGCATATAGCAGAGCGTGTCGCTGGGGGGACATTTTACCGCGCCATAGCGATAGTGCAACAATGAACTGTCAGTGAACACCGGGACCGTATCGACATATTGAATGGCGCACACTCCTGAAGAATCAGCGTTGAGGCGATTCGCCCAGTAGCGCACGAGAGTGTTGATCTTTTCGAGTCGGATATACGAAGCGGCATTGTGCTCAGGTCGCAGTGCGAAGAAATTATAGGGCTGAACTGACGGCGGACGCGGGTAGTTGGTGACAATGTCAATTTCCGGAATCGTCACGATCGTCCCGCCCTGAAAGACATCGACCGAATCGGGGATGATTGGGTAGTTGGCACCTTCGGTATAGCCCACACCCGGCGGAGCGATCGCGGCACGACCGGCATCACCGCTGCCAGTGAAATAGTTCCACAAGGCGAACTCGCGAAACGCCTTCGCCCAATTCATCGTATGATTTGAAGCCGAGTCAATCACCGCATTTGCAGCCACGAGGAAATCCGGGCCTGCCCCCAATTGTCCGCACTTGAGCCAAATGTCCTTGATGACCCTGGGACCGAATTTCTGCGAAAGATAGAGCGGAAATACGACCGCACCGTAGGGATGATTGTCGCTGAGCAGTCTGAATCGCTGCAGCGAGGCCATGGGGAAATTGAAAAACGACGGCAAGTAGGCGTAATAATCGTTGATCGACGTATAGGTCTGTTCTTCCATCCACACGGCTGACATTTCCATCCAATATCTTCGCACAATCGTTCCCGAGCCCGAACCGGTAACTTCCGCCTCGGAAAAGTCGATTCCGAATTGAATAGAATGGAAGAACTCGTGTGCGACTGTCACCCGAACGGCATCAAGCGGCCGATCCTTGTAAGTCGCAATCTGCTGATAATCATTGTCCAGTTCCATGAAGCTCGTGGCCCGGGTAGTACCCGCACCATCGATTTGAGTGGAGTCAAGATAGGATAGCCCGAAATAATCCGGGATCAGGTCGTGAAGGTACACGTCAAACTGCGGACCATCACCTTCTGAGTAAAACGAATCGCTCGGTGGAACCGGATACCCGAGCAGGTTGATATGGTGATTCCAAACAGAGTCACATATCGCCGCGACACTCTCCACGAAATTGGGCACTCCATTGGAATTGGCATCCTGCGACGCCTGGTACACGGAATCGATGCCCGACTTGGTATAGTGAATTTTGAAATGCCCGCCGGGAGAAATGTATGACAGATCCAGTGCAGGGCGACCGGAGAGCTTGGCTCCCATTGCCGCCATGAGCCGTGAGTCGATACGGTCCCTGTTCAGGACAAAGTCCGCTACTGCCGACATTCCGCATTTGATCGGAATAGTGTCATGCCCCTCGACCGACGCCGAAATGCCGGAGCCGTGCTGTCCGGTAGCGAACATGTAATTGGCGATGAGGGCGCGCTGGTCCTCGACAGAAAGCGGCGCGTTGTCCGCCCGCACAGCCGCGTTTAACAGGAGAATCCCGGCCAATGCCAGGAGGACTAGTTTTGCTTTCGGATTTGCCATGCTCTTTCTTTCATCTTGTCGAGGTAACCTGCCGGTACTCTCTGCGAACCGATCATACCGTACCGGCCTTCACGACTGTGGAAGTCTGAACCACCGGTGACGATCAGGCCATGTTTGGCAGCGATACGTTCCAGTCGCCGGACATCGTCTTGCGAATGCGTGGAATGGCGCACTTCGATGGCATCCAGCCCCAGCGATACCAAGGTTTCGACATGCTTGGCCATATTGTCCAGGAACGGATGGGCGAGCGACGTGATCCCGCCGGCGCGATGAATCAACGAGATCGCCTCTTCCGCGGTCATCATCACTTTGGGGACATAGGCCGGCCCCCCGCTGTGTATATACCGATCGAACGCTTCCTGATATCCTGAAACCATTCCCAGGCGCTTGAGTGTGTGGGCGATATGCGGGCGGCCCACAACGGAGGTCCCTGCCGTGTCCATTACAGCTTCGAAAGGAATCTGCAATCCAAGCTCCTGGAGTCGATCGACAATTCTTCGGCCACGTTCCTTGCGCATCTTCTGAAATTCCGTTAGCGCCGTATCCAACGGCTTGTCGGATTCTTCAAACAGATAAGCCAGCATGTGAACGTCATCCCCTTTGCACAGGACTGACAGTTCTACACCGGTAATCAATTCCGGATCATTCTCGGTGCGAAGGGCCCGAATCGCACGATATCCGTCAAGGGTATCGTGGTCGGTAATGGCAAATGCGACCAGTTTCTTATCACGGACGATCTCCAGTACTTCCTCGGCGGTGCAACTGCCGTCGGAGTGATTGGTGTGCATGTGGAGATCGACGAAATCGGACATAATCTATAACTTGCCTTCAACGACGGAAGCAATTCGTTCGGCCAGCTGAATGCTCCGCTGGCGAATTGACTCCATCTCAGTGCGTACTCTGGCGACAAACTCCTGATCGGTGAGGGATTTCAGGTTGATCTTCACGTTGTAGGACGCCCCTTCGACAGCGGCACGGCCGGTCAATCCGGCGACTCCGGCATCGCTTATAGAATTTTCGTTCCCCTTTTCAGCCACAACCAGGGCAAGCTCCATCGCTTCGACCGATTTCTTCATTGTGGCGAGTGGGGCCAACGTAGCCTGTTTGGTGGCTTCCTGAATGGCGTGATCCCTCTTGGCGACATCCTCGTCCGTGCTCTTGGACAGCTTGAAGGCGTCCATCACGCCGTTAAAGGCGTTCTTATCTTCGTCAATCAATGCTTCCAGTTCTTTGCGCAGCACGTCGGCACGATCACGGACATTGGAAAGCTCTTCGCGCACTGATTCGTATTTCTTCTTGCTGACGGTCAGGCGACAGACCATCGCTGCCAGAGACGCACAGAGAGCGCCAGCCGAGGCCGACACTGAACCACCACCGGGGGCGGGTGACGACGACGCTACCTGGTCATAAAAATTCTCAAGCAGGTGCGAAGGTCCGGTGGCGGCACCGGCGGCTTTCAGTTTCTCTTCGAGAATTTGATGTCGGGAAAAGTTCTCGAGGCGGAGGTAGAAATCGCCGACATCGACTATGGCATCGAGCGGCACAAGGCCGATCACTTCAGACGACGTGACATTCACGCCGTAACGGGCTGCCTCACTCTTGATCGTCTCAAATACCCTGTGGATCGGGGTCTTGGTATAGTTGGTGAGGTTCATGGAAATCTGAACCTGTTTGCGCTCTTTGATTTCAAAGCCGAGCGCTTTGACAAACTTGTATCCGCCTCGGATAGCCCGGATGCCGTCGGCGATCTTGTCGGCAATCCACTTTTTGTCGGTGTCCAGATAGACATTGAAGGCAACGAGCGGGAAGCGAACGCCGATAGCGGTGGAGCCGGACTGGAGATTCATTTTGGACGGACCGTAGTCAGGCTTGCGTTCCGGATCGGTTTCGATACTATCGCGGATTCCCTCATATTCACCCGAGCGGATATTCGCGAGATTCTTGCGCTTGGTTGACGTGGCTGCGTCTTCGTAAAGATAGACCGGGATCTGCAGCTCCTCTCCCACCCGCTTGCCGAGTTTGTTCGCCAGTTCGATAGCATCCTCGATACTGACTTCGCTGATTGGAATGAAGGGGCAGACATCGCACGCCCCCATGCGGGGGTGCTCACCGTGGTGGGTGCGCATGTCGATCAGTTCGGACGCTTTCTGATAGCCGCGAAAAGCGGCATCGACCGCAAGATCCGGATGACAGACAAAGGTCACCACCGCGCGGTTATGATCGCCGTCCATTTCACTGTCGAGAAGGGTGACACCCTCGGCCGATGTGATCGCGGCACAGATGGCGTCAATAACTTCTTTGCGACGCCCTTCGGAAAAGTTCGGTACACATTCAACTAGTTTAGCCATTACGATAACTCCGCAGAAGTAGCTGTGGGTTGTCCGCTATGCAGACAGCTCCGCTTTCAGCCCCCAGGCCAGAAGCGGCACCAGCAGTTCATGGTGACCGACAAAATTGTACCCCTTCCCCGCTTTGTACGTGGGACGGGAGACGACATTGGCAGTCGGTCGATAATGTTCCAGCATATCAAAATTCGCCGTCGTCAGGCGACTCGTGCCCTGGTTAATATTGCGCGCTACCGTGAGCGCTTTGAGAAAGACTTCCGGCAGGATCACGGCTGACCCGATGTTGGCCAGCACGCCGCCGCGATCAACGGCGGCGCAGATCGAGCACAAGACTCGAAAGTCGTGATAGGATGCGGCCGCCGCCCTCGAAGGATCGTACACCGGATGTTGATTAACGATATCGGTCCCAATGCCAATATGCACCGTGACCGGGAGACCGAGTTTCTCGGCCACGCCGAATACCGACAACGACCGAAACTTGGCTTTGCGTTTGTTAATCAACAGTCCACCTGCATGTCCGAGCCCGATCCGTTCCGCTTCAGCCAATTCGGCAGCTGCGGCAAACAGCTCACCTGTTTCGCGGGCCATACCAAACGAACCATCCTGCAGTCCGGCCTGGACGTCCTCGGAAGTTCCGCCATAGAACGCCAGTTCCAGATCGTGCACGAGCCCGGCACCATTGAACGAGAGTCCGGTGACGATTGACCGCTCCATCAGGTCGATCATGATCGGCGACAGGCCCACTTTAATAGTATGAGCGCCGAGAAGCAGGTGGAACGGTTTCGCAGCCCGCCGTGCTTTGGCGACTGCCTGCATGAATGCCTTAAGGTCGGCTGCTTTGAGGAATGCGGGGAGCGAGTCGAAAAACTTCTTTGCCCCTTTGGGGTCAAGCGGCTTACCGAAATCGGAAATAGTGGTCTTGTTCGCCCGCTCGCGAATCGGATAGCGAGTGACTTTGGTGAGGTCAATTGGTTTGGGTCGGACCGGTCGTTTCATGATTGCTAAAACTCCCTGATCTCACCCAGTTTGAAATCGGTCAACTCCGCCGAGACCGAACCAACCAGAATCTTGGATTTCATCAGTACCGGCATCCGGAGGCGATCATCGGTCAACCAGACCGTGAGTTTCCCTTCGTTTTTGAACACGCCGACCGCGCTGGTAAGGGGTTCGACCACAATGCAGTCAAACGTACCCGCTTTGACGGTGATAGTCTCTTTGCGCAGGACTCGCACCTCGACTGCATAGTTCTTGCCGTCAACATAGTCATCCACCACGATCGACTTGCCGACTTCGAGCGGCTGTGTGCGAACATAATACATGACCGAAAGGGCATCCTGGCAGAACGGTTTGATGTCAATGGTGTCTTTACCGTCGTAGACTTTGTGGTTAGCCTGATCAAAGATGCACTGTCGTTCCGCCCTGAAACTTCCCTCTTTCAGGTTCTTCTCAAAGCGCCAGCTGAAGAGACCGGCAGCATCGGTAATGGACTCAATCCTGTCCTCGACACGGTAGAAGGTCGAGAAGAAGGAATTGGACTCAGCCTTGGAGATGATCTGATAGGCGGGGCGGGATTCATACTCAATCAGTTTGCTGACTTCGATCGACGCTGTGCCGGCGTTAATGAAACCGTAGTTGATATCGAAAGAGAGCTTTTCGCCGACGCCGAACGCGACATTGTCAACGACTCGGTCAATCGGGCTCGTGCTGAGACTGTCAGCCGTCTGTGTGCCGGCGGCTCCGGCTTCCCCAATCCCTCCGGTCACATAGAAGACCAACGGGACAATCAGCGCGATCAAGATCGCAAGCGATAGAATGCGCCACAGTGGACGCTCAGGCAGCAACTTTCTCATCGATCCTTCGAATTATTTCCGGCAATGCCTTGCCCAGATATTCACCTATTTCCAGAAATGTCTCGTTGTACCGTTCCAGCGCCTGACCGACCGGATCTTCGACCGGCTCGCCGTGCAGAGATGGCTCCGGAAAATTCTTGAACAAGTACACTTTGTCCCGAGATTCGGGTGACAGCTTGACGATCTCGGCGGCATGCTTCTGCGTCATCGCCAGTACAAGATCGGAGCCGGCAATGAGGGAGCGAGTTACCTGCTGCGACCGATGGTGCGAGAGGTCGCATCCCCAGATTTTGGACGCCTCATTGGCGTACATCGTGGCGGGAAATCCAGCAGCCGCGCCGGTGCCGGCGGAAATGACTTTGAACTTCCCCGGCCGCTCCTTTTCCAGAAGCACTTTGAGGCCACCTTCGGCCATGGGAGAACGGCAGGTATTGCCGGTACAGACAAAGAGAATTGTATACAGACTACTCACACTTTCACCCTGGCCCCAGGACACGCCTGATCTCGGACTCGTCAACGGCCCCTCGACGGAGTATGATGACTTCCGGTCCGGTGCAGTCGACTACCGTCGACGTATCATTCATTAATTCTCCGCCATCCAGGTAGAGATCGACTTCATCTCCAAACACTGCCTGAATTTCGGCGGCCGTCGCAAGGTCCGGCGAACCGGACCGATTGGCCGATGTCGCGGTCAATGGCGCTTCGACTCTGCCGACCAATCCTGCTATAACCGGCGAACTGGAAATTCTGATCCCGATCTTGCCATCCACAACCAGCGGCGGTTCCCATGCTACGATCGATGGCAGCACCAGCGTCAACGGTCCGGGAAGAAACGCCTTTGCCAATCTTGTGGCGGACTCACTAACACGCGCGAGCTTGGCTGCGCCGGCAATGTCGGCCACAAATACCGAGGTCGGTTGGAGAGCCGATCTTCCTTTCACCGCGAAGAGTCGCTGGAGTGACTCGGGGCGATCAGCGCGAATGAGCAGGCCGTACCGCGTCTCGGTGGGCGCAACTACCAGGCCGCCCGAACGAAGCAGTTCGGCCGTCATCGACAGCTCTGCCTCCAGCGGGTTCCGCGGATCGACAGGTACGATCGTCATGTTATTTACGTCCGGCATTGGCTCCATCGCCCGGCACCGGGTTCCCCTTGGCGGTTGAGGGTGTGGGATCGTACATGGCTGCTGCTTCGCGTATACCGATCGTGCAGGCGGCTACCAGGGAATTGGGATAACCTGCCGTTCGTGCGCGAAGCAGGTAATTTTCGGCCGCCGTCCGGGAGGAAAACTGACCGACCCGCAATTTGTAGTACGGTACTTCGTAATCCAGCACGACCGGCTGATCGAATATCTCTTCCGCGACTGCCAGCGCGCGTCTCCCTTCGCCAAACGTGTTCAGTGTCAACAACTGGACTCTAAAGACCTGCGTCGACGACGCCCCGGTTCCGGGGAATGATTCGCCGCTGATGCGCGACGATCCGGTAAGTGTCAGGATCGAGTCGGCCGGTCCAGGGGACGATGAATCAACCGGCGGCGTAACCGATTCCAAATGCGTCACCACGATTGTGTCCTGCGCCAGTGATAAAGGATCGTACGAAGATGACGGAGCCGAAGCGATTTCTCCCTTTTCCTCACCAATCGGCGGTTCCCGCTTGATGAACGTACAGCCGAGCGGCAAACCCGCGAGGGCGAGCACCACCAACCAGTTATAAGTACTTCTTGCGTGTTTCATCTTTGGCAAGAGTCGCCAATATTTCTTTCACCTGACTGGCTTTGGTTTTATGGGCCACCAGAGTAATATCTCCGGACCGAACTACCACAAGGTCTGAGAGGCCGATACAGGCAATCAATCCCTCTGAATCGTTATACACCGTGGTCTCGTAGGTATCGAGAAGAACCGAGTCCCCAATCTGTACATTGTTCTCGGAGTCCCGTTCTTTGTACCGTTCCAGCGCGTTCCATGAGCCGACATCGTCCCAGACCATGTCCGCCTTGACCACAAGCGTGTTAGTGGCTTTCTCCAGGACGGCATAGTCGATTGAAATCGGCGTCGCCCTCTGGTAGAGGTCGAGGCGCGCATGCTGCTCCTTTGGAGTCCCGATCTGCTCGGCGTACTGGTGAAGCAGTTCGGCAATGTCCGGCTGGCAGGCTTCGATGGCATTCAGAATCGCTTTCGATGACCAGACAAACATGCCGCTGTTCCAGAGGTACTGGCGGCTGTAGTAATATTCCTGTGCTACGCTGGCTTTGGGTTTCTCGGCGAATTGCGCCACGACATATACCTGGCCGTCCCCGGCAGTTTTGTGCTGCTCCCCTACTTTGACGTATCCGTACCCTGTTTCCGGCCGGGTCGGTACCACACCGATAGTAATCAGACGCTCTTCTTTGGCTGCGATGTCGCTGGCAATTTCCAATATACCGAGGAGCTTTTCCGGGGGTCGAATGAGATGGTCGGCTGAAAGCACAACCATGACCGCTGCGGGATCTTCTCTCTGAAGATGGACTGCGGCCAGGCCGATCGCCAGACAGGTGTTACGGCCGAACGGTTCAGTGAGAATCTGTGCATCGGAAATGTACGGGATCGAGTTGATAATATGGTTTCGCATCGAATCACCGGTGACAATGCGCATTCGGCTCACCGGAATGAGCGGTGTGACCCGCTCGATGGTCTCTTCGAGCATGGACCGATCCGAAGTCAGTTTCAGAAACTGCTTGGGTTTGTCAGCGCGGGAGAGCGGCCAAAAACGCTCACCTTTTCCCCCGGCCATAATAACTCCGTAAATCACTCGTATCCTCTCAGCGATGTTCCGTCTAATTTGTTGATGATAAGAGAGTTAATGACAATAGTCAAGTGGCGTTTGGCCGCACGAATGCGACCAAACTCGCTGGCGGGCTGGAAGTTACACCAACTGATTGAGGTCGGTGAAAGCTCAATTCTCTATACGGTCAATAGCGCCAGGGCCAGACTGTGGTACTTTCCTTCGACCGTATCTGATCGTGAGCCGAGTGCGACCGGCGTGGCACCGCCGACGAGCACACCACCCATCTGGCAGTTGCCGTAAAGAGCCATCGCCTTGTAGACGCCGTTGGCTGTCTCAATATTCGGGGCGACCATGGCATCCGCCTGTCCGGCGACAGCCGAATTCTTCACCCCTTTGGAGTGAGCGGCAAACATGTCGACGGCGATGTCGAATGACAGAGGACCATCGACATACGCCCCCTTGATCTGACCCCGCTCAGCCATTTTCGAAATGACTGCGGCTTCCACCGTAACCGGCATCTGGGGATAGACCACTTCGACTGCTGACAAGAGCGCGACCCGCGGCAGCTCAATCCCGATCGCTTTGCCGACGCGGACGATATTACCGACCAGGTCGATCTTCCGCTTCAAATCCGGCAGGACCACCACGGCGCCATCGGTGACCATCAGCAATTTCTTGTACCTGGCCGGTTTCAGTACCGCCACATGGGAGATGGTTTTGTCTTTTGAGACGAATCGAGCGTCATGCTGGAAGAGAATCTTGAGAAAGTCCGAAGTCAGCAGTTTCCCTTTGATCAGGAAATCAGTCTCGCCATCGGCCGCCATTTCACCGGCTCGCTGAACAGCTGCAACCGGGTCATCGATAGAAATGAAATCCGTAAACGGGATGCTGACCCCTTCGGCTGAGCAGATGGCATCGCATGCCTGCTTGTTTCCGATCGCGGATAGACTGAAGAGTCCTTCAGAGACTGCCCGTGCCACGGCGTGAACCATAGCGGGGTCGGTGGGGAAAACGATCGTCGCGCGGTACTTCTTCTGCGTCGCTCTCTCTTTCGCCCGGTCCAGGATCTGTTCATATGAATGAATCGGAGGAATAATCATGTCAGGAAGATTACTCATGACTTCCCCCCGAACACGTTGTGTTCACTGTAATAGTCGGCGATCACACAGGCGAGGGCCAACGAAGCTTTCTTGTTCATTACGGTATCAGTTCGACTTACGAGGGAGACCGGTACCCGGGCACCGACAATGACGCCGGCGAAAATCGCTCCGGCAAACTGGATAAGGGATTTGGCGACAATGTTGCCTTCTTCGATGGAGTCGACAAGATAGACATCGGCATCACCGACCACGCTTCCCCTGGTACCCTGGTAGTCAGCCGCTGAAGCCGACGTCGCAGTATCCAGAGAGAGCGGCCCCTGAATGGCGACATCGAGCAAACGCTCCCGCGCGGTAGGGATGATATTGTCCATATCAGTCAGGGTGTGGGGCATGGTCTCGGAGAGCCGGTCACTGGCGGCCGAAAGAGCAACTTTGACCGGGGACAGCCCAAGCGCCCGGCCAACCAGCACGGCGTTTTCCAGAATCTGAAACTTCTGTTCCATATCCGGCTTCACCACCATGCCGCCATCAGTGAAATTCAGCAGTTTATGGTAACCGGGAATATCGAGTACGGCACAGTGCGAGAGGGTATTCTTGCCGCGGAGGTTATACTGCTTGTCGAGAACGACTTTGAGCAAGGAAGATGTAGGCAGGAAACCCTTCATGATGGCGTCCGCCTTCCCCTCCGATGCCAGTTTTACCGCATGATGCGCTGCCTCGGAGACATCTTTCTTATTCACGATCTCGAGTCGCGAGATATCTATGGAATGCTCTGCCGCCATGGAGCGGATCAGGGATTCGTCGCCAACGAGAATTCCGGACAGAAAGCCATCCGCTTCTCCCTGCGATACGGCATCGATAACATCAACATCCTGTGCGCCGGCTACCGCGACTCTTTTCTTGCGGCCGGACCTGGCGATTTCTTTTGCCCGTTCTATTAGCTCTTCCGATGAGTGAATTGGGCGAAGAGACTCACTACCCATATCAATACTCTTTCAGTTGTTCCTGTCCGGAGAGGAATCTGACACCGGCCGCGGCGAGCGCTTCCATTTCAAATTCCCCCGGCACACAGACGACTTTCCCAAGGAATGACACGCTGTCGGTGATCTTGTCCACGAGCC
Organism: Candidatus Zixiibacteriota bacterium; assembly: GCA_049290195.1. Taxonomy (GTDB): domain Bacteria; phylum Zixibacteria; class MSB-5A5; order GN15; family FEB-12; genus FEB-12. The sequence goes on along the minus strand of JBATNE010000095.1, from coordinate 3,060 downwards.
GTACAGAGTGGGCCATTCCACCGGTGAGGACGATTGACTCAAAGCGGCCGCACAAGACTGTGGCAGCGGCGCCGATTTCTTTGGCTATCTGGTACGCCATGGCATCAAAGTAGAGAAGCGCTTTGGTGTCACCGGCATCGATCATCTTCTCAACTTCGCGCAGATCTCCATGCCCCACGTACGCGAGCAACCCGGATTTGCGGGACAGCTTATCAATTAACTCCGCTTCGGTGAACTTCCCTGAATAGCATAGCTTGACCAACCCGCCGATCGGGAGAGCGCCGGCTCGATCGGGGGAAAACGGCCCCATACCGAGAAGGGCATCATTGACGTCGATGATTTTGCCGGCCTGAATGGCTGCAACCGACACGCCCCCTCCCATGTGCACGCCGACAAAGTTCAATTCTTCGAGGGTGTGCCCCGATTTGACTGCTTCGCGACGGCAGACTTCTTTCAGGTTCAACGCATGGGCGCGGCATTTCCGTTCGATTTCCGGAATGCCACTTACCCGGGCGATGTCCGTGAAGTTATCGGTCGTGATCGGATCGGCAATCAAGGCTGGTATGCCGTATCGATCGGCCAGATGAGAGGCGATGATCGCTCCCAGATTGGATGCATGGTTGGAATACCGCATCGTGCGAAGGTCGTTCAGCATCAGATCGGTAATCTTGTACGATCCTCCTTCGAGAGGACGCACTGGGGCTCCACGGCCGACCACTGCCTGCAATTCCTCGGGTCGGAGCTTCAATGTCGTGATCCAGTGATCGATCTGCTCCATCCGGTAGTCGAACTGGTCGGCGACATTCTTGAATTTCATCAATTCCGCGGAATCGTGGCGGACCACTTCTTCGTCGATCAGCGTCTCGCCGTCGAATAGCGCCACTTTGGTCGAGGTCGACCCCGGATTGATTATCAGCATTTTCATCGACATGGCAGAATCCTATGCTTTGGCCGTCGCCATTACGATGTTTCGTCCCCGTTCGAACGCCTTGAGATTGATCTCCACCAATTTCGGTTTGACCCGCCCCTTGATTGTATCGATCCAGAGTTGGTGATCGAACGGAAGTGAGTTGGAGACCACACCAAGCAGAATAGTATTGACCAGGCGCGGTTCGCCAAGTTCTGCAGCGATCTTGTCGGCATCCACGGCGATGACCGATTTGACTTTCTTGCGCATCTCGGCAATGGCATCGTCCGGATAATGGAATTTCTTGGATGACGTCACAATCGCAGGAATCAGTGTCGTGCGTGAGATGATCGCCGTTCCCTCCGGGCTGAGCCAATTGATAGCCCGCAGACCTTCCGCCTGTTCAAACGACATCAGGATGTCTGCCTGACCCTCCTGAATTGTCGGCGAATAGACTTTCGGCGCGATGCGCACATGGGATGAAACCACGCCACCTCGCTGGGACATGCCGTGGATCTCAGATTTCTTCACGTCGAGGCCTGCCCGCATGGCGGCATCGGACAGGATTTCAGAGGCCAGAAGGACTCCCTGACCGCCAACACCAATAATCAATATATCGAATGCATTCTCTTTCATAGTCGCCTTACGCTTTCACAAATTGGCTCTTGAGGACGATCGCTTCCGGAGGGCAGACCTGCGCACACAGGGTACACCCGGTGCAGAGTGTCTCGTCGATCAATGCCTTGGGGTGGCCGTGCTTGTTGGTTTCCGTTGATGCAGATATCGCCGGGCAGGAGATCCGGAAACAGGCGCCGCACGCGGTGCACATATCGGCATCGACCACATACGGTTCATCCATAATTCTCTTGGGCATCAACACGCAGGGACGGGAGGTGATGATTACCGATGGTCCCGGTCGTTCCATCTCTTCCTTGATCATGGCCACAGCGGAGTCATAATCATAGGCGTCGAGTGAACGAACGCTCTGTACGCCAAGCGCGCGGCAGAGATTCGGGATATCCACCTGGACTGCTTCCTGCCCCATCAGTGTCTTGCCCGTACCGGGATGCTGCTGGCCCCCGGTCATGGCGGTAGCGCGATTGTCCAGTATCATCACGGTGACGTTTGAGCGATTGTAAACGGCGTCGAGCAGGCCGGTAATACCGGAGTGAATAAAGGTCGAGTCGCCGATAACGGCCACGGTACCCTTCTCTGAGCCTTTCACCTTTTCCATGCCGATCGCGTTGCCGATAGACGCTCCCATACAGATGCAGGTGTCCAGCGCGTTGAGCGGCTCCATGACGCCGAGGGTGTAGCAACCGATATCACCAGTCACCGCCACCCCGAGTTTCTTGAGTGCCATGAATGCGCCACGGTGAGGGCAACCGGGGCAAAGCACGGGAGGACGCGGAAACATGTCGCCGGATTCAAAAGCCGGTTCGGTAACTTCGTTGATAATTCCGGCTGCTTTGAGCGCGCGGGCGACGCGCAGCGGAGACAGTTCGCCGAGGCGGCTGAAGAAATTCTTTCCGTCCACCTTGAGTCCGGCGATCTTGATCTGCTCTTCGAAGAACGGTTCCAGTTCCTCGACCACGATAACGCGGTCGTGAGCCTTGATGAACTCCTCGATCCGCTTCATGGGAAGCGGGAATCCCATGCCAAGTTTGAAATAGTCGAGACCGGGCGCAACTTCTTTGGCATACTGGTAGGCAACCCCGCCGGTAATAATGCCGATACGGGATCCGTTACTCTCAACGATATTAAGGGGCGATTCCTCCGCAAACCGCTTGAGCTTCTCTTCCCGTTCCGTCACTACTACATGTCGGCCGCGGGCGTTTGACGGGATCATCACATATTTGGAAGGATCCTTGACGAACTTCTTATTGGGGCCGTGCGTCTGCTCACCTATTTCCACCACCCCTTTGGAGTGCGAAATGCGGGTGCTCATGTGGAGCATCACCGGTGTGTCGAACATCTCGGACATTTCAAAGGCCGTAATCAGCATGTCCTTGGCTTCCTGACTGTCCGACGGCGCCAGGAACGGAATCTGGGCGAACCGGGCGTAGTACCGGTTGTCCTGTTCGTTCTGCGATGAATGCATTTCAGGATCATCGCACGAGACGATCACAAACCCGCCGTTGACGCCGGTATAA
>JBATNE010000094.1:0-10873 GCA_049290195.1 Candidatus Zixiibacteriota bacterium | reverse complement strand
ACATAGTGCTGATCGAATACAAGATTGAAAACATAGGCAGAGAAGACATTCATAGCGCCTATGCCGGGCTGTATTACGTCCCCACTGTCGGGCACTTCAATGGCTCCAGTCTCGGCTTGGCTGCAGATGGAATAACAACTGGGTACATCAATCGAATCGCGCCGGAACAAGGATGCTCCGGTACCGATTCTTTAGGATTAGCCTGGTGGTCCTCTTTTGCAGGTGTTCCAGATGATAAGGGCCAATGGGTAACTTCCGGAGAAAATAAGTCAGACCGCAGTGCATTTGGAGTCCGGATAATTCAACTTCCTTCTCAAAGTTGCAGCGTCAGCTTCAACTGGTGGTTTTCAGCTTGGCCAAGTTATCCCCCCGCCGATTACGGTCCGAGACATCGATGGCGTAATGGACTCCCACCGCGCGACTTTGGTACCGGAGCATCAGGTACACCGCCCGGTGACGCTGACAAATATTACGTCATGAGCAACGGCGAAATCGACATCGACCAAATGATGCTTCCAACTCTTGGCGAAGTTGATCCAGTATGGGAGGCTCCGACATTATTTGCTCGTCTGCAAGCAATTGGTGGCTATCCTGCATGTCTTTTGTCCGCAGGGCCATTTGAACTCAATCACGGCGAATCCAAGAGCATTGTCTTTGCTATGGTCGGAGCTGAGAATTTTCACAAAGTACCACATTCCAGTGACCGTGATTCGGCCTCCTGGTACTCTCATGTTGATTTCACTGACCTGATCAAGAACGCCCAGATGGCGGGGTGGGTATACGATAACCCCGGAGTAGATACCGATCATGATGGGTATGCCGGGAAGTCCCATGTCTGTGTGCTGGATTCTGTCTATCAGGATGGGCAATGGGTGCCATCGGCGGCAGAGACAACTTACTATACTGGTGACGGAGTGCCGGACTGGCGTGCAGTAGGAGCGCCACCAGCGCCTTGGTTTACCCTGCACCCGAGCTACCGGGGAGTAACGGTCAGGTTCAATGGGAAGTACTCGGAGACAGAAAAGGATCTGGTCACCAACCGAGTCGATTTTGAAGGGTATAGGATCTACTGTGGGCTTGATGACCGGGAATCCAGTTTGGCAACCGTGGCGGGGTATGACAAAGAAGATTACGATAAGATGGTCTGGAACCCGAACGTCGGGATCGCGGGGCTCTGGCAGATTAGAGAGACGCCGTTTACAGTGGAGCAGCTTCGGTGTATGTATGGACAGGGAGCAGACCCGTGCCATGATTCAACATTCCACCCGCTCAACTATGGAATAATCTCACCGCTCAGGCCACTGGCAACTCCGGATTCTATTATCGCCTTCCAGCCGCATGACTACAATGCCTCCGACCTGACGAAGCGGAGCGGGATTCACAAAGCCTATCCAGAAGCCACCGAGCCAGTACCCGGAGTGCCGCTTACCCCGGACCAACTGACCGAAGACGGTCTGCCCAAATACTACGAGTACGAATACACGATTCCAAATCTGCTTCCGACTATGCAGTATTTTGTCAATGTCACGGCGTTTGACTATGGCGATCCAAATTCAAAGACCGAGCCGCTGGAATCATCGAAGAACCTTAATATCAGAACAACCTATGCGCTGGGGGATTCAAGCCAACTGGGTGCGGAACTGCCACCGGTCTATATCTACCCCAATCCGTACTACGGTGATGGGAGATATCGGAATGCTGGGTATGAAGGACGGGGGGATGAACGAATCGATGACCGGGTAAGGCGAATTCACTTTGTCAATGTCCCGTCGAAATGCACGGTGAGAATCCTGACGCTGGATGGCGATCTCGTGAAAGAGATTCCGCATGACTACGCCCCAACTGATGGGTTAGCACATCATGAAACGTGGGATATGATCAATAAGAACACGCAGACGGTGACATCGGGGTTGTATTATTGGTCGGTCGAGGGGGAGGACGGCAAAGTGCAGATAGGGAAGTTGGTGATAATAAGGTAGACGAACGCACCCATCGGGTGCGGCACCAGACAAAAACCCACCGCGAAGCGGATGGGCCACCCGGTCTATTATCCGCTATTAAATAGAGAGTAACGCGTCGGGCAGAGGCGCCCGACGCCACTAGAAAATCCGAAATTGATTCAGATTTGGTTTTCGACTCCGCTTGAGGCGACGAGATGAAGAACGCACCCTTCCGGTGCGGCACCAGACAAAAATCCACCGCGAAGCGGATGGGCCACCCGGTCGACCCTAAAAGGGTGGGGCACCAGAAAGGTCATCCTTCGACTACGCACTCCCTTCGGTCGGGATGACAAGGTGGATGCTCGCCCATGAGGAAGAGCGCGTCAAGCCTCTCTCGGCGAGGAGCGAAGCTGAGGCTTGACCTACGGCGAGCCTATTTGTTTCGGGCGCCCGTTGAACGAAGAACTTGGTTGGCGACCGACCTACCAGACAATGTCTGGACTGGTACGCCCTGCGCATTTACAATTGGGCTACCGCCGAACATGAGAGTTAAGTGCAGCATTGCCGGGTGGTTGCCAACGCCATCAAAATGTCGCCAAAACTCCCGGTGGGGAAAGTAGCCAAAATCGCTTGACTTTTACCCCATAAGTTGTTGATTCTTTTCACAAGCGCGCCGACCAAATGAATAATGTCCCGAAACCTAAAAAGGACTCATTGGTCGACGGGCAGACGCCAATCGATAAAGTAACATTTTGATGGATAGTGACTTATGAAACGAGAACTAGACGCGATCTTTAAGCCCCAATCAGTGGCCGTCATTGGAGCATCGACCAGAAAAGGCACAATTGGTCGTGAAACTCTTCACAATATTCTGGGGGCTGAGTTCAACGGCAAGGTCTTCCCGGTAAATCCCAGCTCGTCAGTGATCCAGTCGATCAAGTCGTATTCGACTGTGCTCGATGTGCCGGACATGGTAGACCTGGCGATCGTGATCGTCCCGGCGCCGTTTGTCAAAGAAGTGGTCGAGCAGTGTGGCCAAAAGGGAGTCAAAGGGCTGATCGTGATCTCATCGGGGTTCTCCGAAGTTGGTCATGATGGTCGGCTCGCGGAAGTGGAAGTAGTGAGCGTCTGCCGCAAGTACGGCATGCGGATGATCGGCCCGAACTGCTTTGGAGTGGTCAACACCGATCCGAAGATCAATCTGAATGCGACATTCGGAAAGACGTTCCCGAATATTGGCAATGTCGGCCACATCACGCAGTCGGGCGCGATGGGGGAAGCGATTATGAGCCAGGCCAAGGAGCTTGGAATCGGCTTCTCGATGATCGCGTCGATCGGTAACAAGGCCGACATCTCGGTGAACGATATCCTTGAGTACATGAAAGATGATCCGCGCACAGACGTGATCCTTCTCTATGTAGAGAACTTTGGTAACCCGCGCCACTTCACCCAGATCGCGCGCGAAGTCTCCCGGATCAAGCCGATCGTGGCGGTGAAGTCGGGACGGACGAAACTTGGCGCCAAAGCGGCGTCATCGCATACCGGCAAACTGGCGGATGTCGATGTCGGTGTCGATGCGTTGTTCGAGCAGACCGGTGTGATGCGGGTGGATACGGTCGAAGAGCTGTTCGATGTAGCCGCGGCGCTCTCGGTTCAGCCGATCCCGAAAGGGAACAGAGTGGTAGTCGTGACCAATGCCGGAGGTCCCGGAATTCTTGCGACCGACGCGCTTATCAACAACGGTCTCGATATGCCGGGCTTCTCGCCTGCGACAGTCAAAGAACTGAAGAAGTTCAGCAACAAGAATGCATCGTTCTCCAATCCGATGGATATGGCGGCCGGGGCTCGCGGACGTGAGTTCAATCTGACCTTGAATGCGGTCAAAGATGACGAACGGTATGACACGATCATCCCGATCTTCGTCCCGCCGGTGACGATCGACCAGCTGGATGTCGCGACCAATATCCAGGCGGCACTGGCCAAGACCAAGAAGACGGTGCTGGCCTGCTTCATGGGAGCGGGGCAGGACACGGTCGGCATGGACTACCTGAAGAAGCATGGTATCCCGGTTTACATATTCCCGGAAGCGATCGCGCAGACGCTCGGCACGATCCACGGCTACCGCAAGTGGCTGGAGAAGCCGGTCGGGAAATACAAATCGTTCAAAGTCGACCATGCCAAGGTCCAGAAGATCTTTGAAACCGCCACCGGTGGCAAAGACGGCGCTGTAGTCGGCGAACAGGCGATCGAAATATTGCAGGCGTACGGTATCCCGGCGGCCAAGTATCACTTTGCCGCGAGTGCGAAGGAAGCGGCCGAGGTAGCTCACAAGCTGGGCTATCCGATCGTGATGAAAGTGAACACTCCGGAGATTCTTCACAAGACCGAAATGCGCGCCGTGATGGTCGACCTTCGGTCGGACAAAGAAGTCCGTGAAGGATTTGTCGAACTGCAGAAGCGGGTCGGCAAACTGAAAAAAGGGGAGAAGTTCACGGTCGCGATTCAGGAGATGATCGATGGCGGTGTGGAGACGGTGATCGGAATGACCACGGTGCCGTCGTTCGGGCCGCTTATCATGTTCGGTCTCGGCGGTATCTATGTTGAGATCATGAAGGATGTCTCGTTCAGGGTCAACCCGCTCACCGATGAAGGAGCCAAGGACCTGATCAAGTCGCTCAAATCATATCCGCTTCTGACCGGGTTCCGTGGGGCCAAGCCGGTCGATATGACGACGCTGGAAGAGACGCTGTTGCGCGTGTCACAGCTGGTAAAGGATTTTGACTGCCTCCATGAAATCGACATCAATCCGTTCATAGTCTCCTCTGAAAAGGGGAAGAGTAAGGCGGTCGATGCCCGGTTTATTGTGAAGTGGGGCAAGCCGCACAATTGAGTTGGCAAAGCCAAACAGCCCGTATATCTTCCGTAGCCGAAAACTCTCGGCTACGGATTTTTTTACTTCGGGAGATACGAACATGAAATATGAACTCAGGCGGATACCGGTCTTCCCGGTCATCAAGGTGACCTTCCTGGTCAGCCTTGTGCTTGGCTTTGCAGTAGGTCTGCTGGCGGCAATGTTTATTGTTCCACTGGTCGCGATGATGTCTCGATTGGGTTCGGCCGGTGACGGGATGCCTTCGTCTGACATTCCCTTTGGCGTTCTGGCCATCTTCCTCCCGATCCTCTACGCAGTCCTGCTTGCGGTCATGAATTCACTCATGGTGTTGGTCGCAACCGGGGCGTATAACGTGATAGTAAGATTCGCCGGTGGAATAGAATTGGAACTCGAGTCGACCGACCAGGGACTGCCTGCACCGCAACAACCAGTGCAACCGGTCTACTACGCGCAGGCTGCTCCGCCACCGTATGCAGTGCCGCCAAGTCGCCCGGCTCCACCTCCGCCGCCACCTCCACCGCCGGTGCCGCCGAACAATCCGGAAGCGGACAAGAACCGCCCGACCCAATTCCCTTTTGAGTGAAATGAGTATGCATGTCTGAAAAACAAGTCCGTGTCCGTATAGCACCATCGCCAACCGGGTACCTTCATGTCGGTACCGCCCGGACGGCGATACACAACTACCTGTTTGCCCATCACAATCATGGGAAATTCCTCATCCGGATCGAGGACACCGATGTCGAGAGGAATGACTCGTCGTTGATCGAGCCGATACTCAACGCGCTCAAGTGGTTGAATCTGAACTGGGACGAAGAAGTTGTGTATCAGTCACAGCGTGCGGAGTTACATCGCACCTGGGCGACCAAACTGCTGGAGACACCGTTCGGATATCGCTGCTTCTGCACACCGGAAGAACTCGAAGCTGATCGCAATGCGGCGATGGCGGAGAAGCGAGCTCCCAAGTATGGCCGCAAGTGCCTGCATCTTGATCCGGCTGAAGTCGCAGCACGGGTTGCCAAGGGAGAAAAGTACGCGATACGACTTCGGATCCCCGATGGTGAGACCGCTTACAACGATATGGTCTCAGGGGAGATCAAGCGGAAGAATGACGATATCGAGGACTTTGTCGCGGTCCGCTCGGATGGCTCGCCGACCTATAACTTTGCGGTTGTCATCGACGATCACGACATGGGAATCACCCATGTGATCCGTGGCAACGATCATATCTCGAATACGTTCAAGCAGATTCATCTGTACCGGGCGTTCAACTGGGAGATCCCGACCTTTGGACATTTGCCGTTGATCCTTCGTCCTGATAAGCAGAAGGTCTCCAAGCGGCTTGGGGATAAGGATGTCGCCGCCTATCGTGACGAGGGGATATTGCCGGAAGCGATGTTCAATTATCTCTGCATGCTGGGTTGGAATCCCAAGACTGACCAGGAGATCTATACCGAGAAGGAACTGATTGAACGGTTCACGCCGGATTATTTCAATCCATCGAATGCCGTGTTCGATGAGGAGAAGCTGGTCGCTTTCAATAAGGAGCATATCCTGAAGAAGTCTGACCATGATCTCGCGGTGCTTGTGGCGCCTTTGCTGGTAGAGGCCGGCTACAGCACCAAGTACTGGCTGGAGACCAGATGGGAGTATCTGAGGCAGGTGATTGCGGTCCTGAAGGAGCGGGTGCGCCGCGTATCGGACTTCGTTTCGTTGGGTGGATACTTCTTCACGTTCGACTATAAATATGACGCACAGGCTGAAGCCCAGCATATGGATGCTGAGGCGGCGGACCTGTTGGAGGAGCTGGGGAAACGGTTTGCGTCGCTCACACAGTTTGACCATGCGTCGTTGGAAGCTGCCCTGAGTGGTCTGGCCGTGGAAAAGGGGATCAAAAAGGCTCGACTAATCCATCCGACCCGTTTGGCGGTCTCAGGGATGTCGGTCGGTCCGGGGCTGTACGATACGCTGGCCGTTCTTGGGCAAGTTGTTGTCACAGAACGACTAAAAAAAGCTGTTGACTATATTAGAGCGAAAAGCCAACATTAGGGCACACAACACGAAAAGAGGCGGATTAGATACATGACTAAGTCAAAGGCAGATGTAGCGGCGATTCTCAAGAAAGCCATCAAAGGTGAAGAGGACGGCTACTTTTTCTATAATTTGCTTTCGGAGAAGGCGACCAACCAGTTTGCCAAGAAGAAGCTGCAGGGGTTGAGAGACGATGAAATTCGTCACAAAGAGACACTGCACGCCATCTTTGCCAAGTATGTTGGCGGAGAAATAGGTCCGTTGCCGGACAAGGGGATCAACGCCCTGGCTCAGGTCTTCCAGAAGGGGCACCTTATGGAGCGGACGACCGAGATGGAATTTATCAATCTGGCGATTGAGGCGGAACTGGCCGCTACGAAGTACTATCAGGAGGAACGGCTTCTGGTGGATGACCCGGGGTTCCGGGAGATATTTGACAAACTGGCGGATGAAGAGCACAGTCATTTTGAACTGCTGCAGGCCGAGAAGGATGCGCTGGCGGGAAACTACCACTGGTTCAGTTATGACGAAAGCGCGCCGATGGAGGACTAGTCCTCCCAAGGCGAATTGCGTAGAAGAGAATACGGACGTAAGAGGCAAGGAGATAACCAACATGCAGTGGGTCTGCGATATCTGCGGATATGTACACGACGAAGAAGAGCCACCGGACAACTGCCCTGTGTGTGGCGCCCCGAAAAGCAAGTTCTCTGAGTGGACCGAAGATGATGATCTGATGGGGGAAGATTACATCGAAGAGGATGATGACGATATCGGGTACGGAGACGATGACGATCGCGAGAAGTACTGAGTATACCAGTGAATACAACTGATCATCTGGACATCGATACCGGAGTTCTTCAGGTAGGAGACGAAGCGCCGGATTTCACGCTTCCCACTCACAACGAGGGGGAGCTGAATCTGGGGTGGTATCGGGGCCGCAAGAACGTGCTTCTAACTTTCTATCCTGGGGACTGGACGCCTGTTTGTGCAGTACATGTCCCCAGTTACCAGCAGATCATTCATACGCTCGAAGGGGCCGACACGCAGGTGTTGGCCGTTTCCGTAGACTCTATTCCTTGTCACATTGCCTGGGCCAAATCACTGGGCGGGCTGTCATTCCCGTTGATGTCGGATTACTTCCCGCACGGAAGGGTTGCCAAAATGTATGGCGTCCTTAACAGGCGCGGTTATGCCGAGCGAGCGGTATTCCTGATTGACAAGAGCGGGATCATTCGGTTTATCGACCGCATGGCGGTCACCCAGGTGCCGGATTCGACCCCGGTCATCCAGTTGTTGTCCGGGCTAAAGCGCTGACGATTAGCCCGGCCCCAAGTCTTTCTTTTTTCCCCTCAATGCGTATACTCCGATATTCCCCTGCGTGCAGGGTATCTGCAGACAAGTCATTTGGAGTGTGTAAAATCGGGCACTCAGAGCCCGCTACGGTGTTGTAAGCGAAGAACCTATGGAACTACAGACAGATAAAAATAGCCTCGACCCAAGCGAGCTGTTCGACATCACATTTATTGGTGCCGGACCGGTCGCCATGTACGGTATGTATTACGCCGGTCTCCGGCTGATGAAGTATAAAGCGATCGATATGCTTGAAGAGGTCGGCGGCGGCTTGATGGCCTTATATCCGGAGAAGTACATTTACGATGTCGCCGGGTTCCCCAAGATCATGGCCAAAGAGCTGACCAAGCTCATGTATGAACAGGCTACCCAATATCCCCACGCCCTCTGCCTTGGCGAAAAAGTAGAGCAGGTGACCAGGGGGGAAGATGGGATTATTCACCTCAAGACCGATCGTCGCGAACATCTCACCAAATCCCTGATCGTCTGCGCCGGGCTCGGAGCCTACATTCCAAAGAAGCTGGATATTCCGAATACGGAGCGACTCGAAGGGGCCGGGGTGTACTACTTTGTGCGGAAGATCGCTGATTTCAAGGATAAGAACATTCTCATAGTAGGCGGCGGCGATTCGGCTTTCGACTATGCCATGATGCTTGAACCGGTGGCGAGGTCAATCACGCATATCCACCGCAACGACTTCTTCTCAGCGCATGAGGACTCGGTCCGCAAGGTCAAGCACTCGACCGTCCGAATGAAATATCCGTTTTGGGAAGTTCAGGAAATTGTCGGCGAAGATCATGTCCGTGAAGTGAAAATTGTGCAGACACAGACAGGTGAAGAAGAAGTTCTGCCGATCAATGCCATCATATTTAACATTGGATTCTTGACCAATCTTGGACCGGTAGAGAACTGGGGACTTCATCTTGAACATAACGCAATCAGGGTCGACAGCCGGATGAGAACATCGGTTGAAGGAATATACGCCGCGGGGGATATAGTAACCTACGACGGCAAGCTGAAGTTGATATCGACCGGGTGTGGCGAAGTCGCGATTGCGGTGAACAACGCCAAGAACTATATCGATCCCCGGGCCAAGGTGAGCCCAGGGCACTCCACGGATAAGCAAGAGATAGTCATGAAGAAGTGGGATCGATTCCAGCATGGAGGCGGGCACTAAGATGTATTTTGCCCTGCCACAGGAATATAGACAGGCCTCGGCCGAGGATCTCAGGAGCCGTATCCAAGCCGCGCGGGAGCGACTGGGGAAGAAGCTCTGCATTCTGGTCCATCACTATCAGCGGATAGAGGTGGTGGAGTTCGGCGATCATATTGGGGACAGCTACGGCCTCTCCAAAATCGCGGCCAACCGAAAGGATGCCGAGGTAATCGTCTTTTGCGGTGTGCACTTTATGGCTGAGTCGGCCGATATTCTCACTGAGGGGCATCAATCTGTGTATCTCCCGAATCCACTGGCCGGCTGTCCAATGGCGGACATGGCGGAAATGTCCGATGTACTGGCGGCATGGGAATATCTGAAGCCGTTTGGCGGGGAATCCAAGATCATGCCCATTTCCTACATGAATGCAGCTGCGGGGCTCAAAGCATTTACCGGGCGAAACGGCGGATTGATCTGCACGTCATCCAATGCCGATGCCGCCCTGAAGTGGGCGCTGGGGAAGCGTGACAAAGTGTTCTTCTTCCCAGATGAACATCTGGGGTACAATACCGGGATTGCCTTTGGCCTCAAGCCGGAGCAATTGGTGAAGTGGGATTTCTCTCGTGAAGATGGCGGGCTGACCGCGGAACAGATAGATCGCGCCAAAGTGATCCTCTGGAAAGGGCATTGCCATGTGCATACCAATTTCAAGGCAGAGCATGTGCGCGAAGTTCGGAAGCAGTACCCCGGGATCAAGGTGGTGGTGCATCCGGAGTGTCCGCACGAAGTGGTCGAGCTAGCGGATGCGTACGGTTCGACCAAATTCATTGTCGACTATTGCGAGAAGGCACCGGCCGGCTCGGTGATCGCAATAGGAACCGAGATCAACCTGATCAATCGGATGGCCCACTCCCACAAAGACAAGACAATACTGGAACTATCCGGCAATACCTGTCCGGTCTGTGCGAACATGTATAGGACCACTTTGAACGACCTGGCCTACTGCCTGGAAAACTATGCCGATATCAAGCCGATCGCGGTTCCGGAGCCAAATCGGAGCCAGGCGCGGCTTGCCCTCGATAAGATGTTGGAAATCAGCTAGTTTGGCCGGGGTATAGAGTTCTTGACGGGGGACGAAAAACGTCCATATATTCAGTCCCTGTTTACGATTATAAGACGCTACCAATAAAGGAATTGTGAAATGGCACAAGATGTCGTTGTCCCGCAGATGGGGGAATCAGTCCTGGAAGGGACAATACTGGAATGGAAAGTAAAGGTTGGCGATAAAGTCGAACTGAACCAGCCGTTGGTGGAATTGATGACCGACAAGGTCAACGTTGAGATTCCGGCGGAAGCTTCAGGAATTCTGACCGCCCAGTTTGCCAAGGTAGGGGATGTGGTCCCGGTGGGTACCCGTATTGCCAGTATCGATGATGGCAAGGGTGGCGCCGCGGCTGCTGCCGCACCGGCGGCTGCCAAATCGGCTCCGGCCGCTCAGGCTCCGTT
>JBATNE010000093.1:0-12905 GCA_049290195.1 Candidatus Zixiibacteriota bacterium | reverse complement strand
GACTTGAGATACGACCGGTGACTATCACAGCCGCGACGTTCTTGACTTTTACTTTGTTGGGATCAACGGTCAGCCCCATTCGCTGCATCATGTTGACCAGCGACTGGGTCGTGAACTGAGTGCCGTTTCCATCCCCGGTACCATCGAGGCCGATCACCAACCCGTACCCGAGGAGATCAGCGTCCTGCTTGTTCTGAAATGAACAAATGTCCTTAATGCGGACCTTGTTCGCATGTGCCGGAGTGACCAGTAACAGCAATATCTGAATTGCTATCATCAGTCCGGCCGGTAGATACAATTTGCTTCCCATATACTCTTCGTCGCTTTCCTAGAATAACCAGCTGAACAAACGTGTCAGGAAGCCGGGGCGGGAGCCGTTGGTGGCATTTCCTTTTCCGGTGTAGTGTATCTCGGCATCAGCAATGAGATAGGAATCGATGCTGTTATCCGGATTGATGTCTTTGGGGCGAATGACACCGGTCAAGCTCATCGTCTCACGGTCACCGGAAATGCCGATCACGCGCGAACCCTGAACCACCAGGTCACCATTGTCTTTGATGGCCGTAACGGTCACGGTAATCTTTCCGCGTAAGGTTCCGTGACGCAGGTTCTCTCCCTTACCGTCAAAGTTATTCTTCTGGTCGGCGTCCAGGCCGAACGCGGGAATATGTCTCAACAGCGGACCGATACCCGGACCGCCCGACGTGGACACACTTCCGCTCTTCTCCGTCTTGGTTTCAACCTGCTGAGTCGCCTGACTCTGTTCGTAGACGAGTACCGTTACGATGTCACCCACTTTGTGAGCCTTGATGTCGGTGAACAGCGATGTACTCTTGCCAAAGTCCTGTCCCTTCGCCTTAAAGGCAAACGGGAGCAGAAGCAGTATGGCAACCAGAATGATGATTTTTCGAAGGTTCATAGCGGACCATCCTTGATTCCTATTCAATTCACGGTTCGACCGCGACGGTCTTGGCATCGATTACGCGGGCAGTAATAACTTTGCGCGATGCGCTGTTGCGCACCTTGACGAGGTTTCCGGCAGAACCGGCTTCGAGCGTCTGGCCCGGAACCGAAACCTGCAGCAGACCTTCCTTGCACACGATCGTCACCTCTCCCCCGACTTCAATGTCAGGGATCGGTTCGAGGGCGCTGCGAGTGAGAATCTGACCTCGGCTGATATTTCGTTTGAGCCGGAATCCCGTCGTCGCGTCGAGCGACATCACCGGTTGTTCCTGGCAGGTGGTGACTTCCATTCTCTGGACGGTGAGCTTGTCGCTACCGGGAGTCTCATGGCGGGACACCATATCGGTGGCCACGAGGACATCGGCAAACTTGTGGATGTTGACGCTGACCTGTCCGGTAGCGATCTCTTTCCCGTGCTCAGAAATCATGACGATCAGCGTGAAAACGCCGAGCGGCTCCTTCTGTGAAAGCGGGCGGATCGTGATCTCCTGCGCTTCGGTGAGCTGCTGCACTTTGAGACCACTCGAGAGGACCTCAACCTGGTACCAGGTGGGATCCAGTTGATATGTCTCCATGATCCTTGTGCTCAGCGCATGATCGAAATCGGCTGACGCCAGAGCGCCAGTGGCGACGACCAGTACCACGAACAGGAAGACAGTGCTAACTACTATTCGTGTCATGTCTATCTCTTGAGATTGTTGGCGACTCCGGCCATGTCGTCGGCCGTTTGAATCGCTTTTGAGTTCATTTCGTAAGCGCGCTGGGCGACGATCATGTTTACCATTTCGTCGACTACCGACACGTTTGACATTTCCAGATAACCCTGGTCGAGCGATCCGTTTCCACCCTGCCCCGGCGTATTGGTGGTCGGTGCCCCCGACGCTCCGGTCTGCACCAGCAAGTTCTTGCCGATAGCAGAAAGTCCGGCCGGATTGACAAAACGGGCCAGTTCGATCTGACCGATCTGAGTCGGTGTGTCCTGACCTACCTGGGTGACTTCAACCGTACCGTCACTGCCAACAGACAGTGCCGTGGAATCAGTCGGGATAGAAATTTCGGGGGTCAGGAAATAGCCGTCGGACGTGACAACGCGGCCGTCAGCAGAGATTTTGAATCCGCCATCGCGGGTGTAAGCGGTAGACCCGTCGGGACGCTGAATCTGGAAGAATCCATCCCCATCGATAGCCAGGTCAAGCGGGTTGCCGGTCTGCTGAAGATCACCAACTGCAAATTCCCGGACGCTGGCGGCCGGCTTGCTTCCGTACCCCACTGCCAGTCCGGTCGGGACCGTGGCACCGAGCGAAGTCGAGACGCCTGGCGCTTTGTAATTTTGATAGAGCACATCCTGAAATTCCAGTTTGCTCTTCTTGAAGCCGGTGGTGTTAACGTTCGCCAGGTTGTTGGCGATGTTGTCAACATTCATCTGCTGTGCCGCCATTCCGGATGCGGCTGTACGCATGGCTTTGATCATGCCTGCTCCTTGGTATCAAACATCGTTTTCATACTGAGTTACCCGTTGACCTTGTTGAAGAGCTGGTCAAGCGAAGAGTCCTGCTGCTGCATCGCCTTGGCGTTCGCTTCGTAAATGCGATAGGTCGCGATCATATCGACCATTTCCTTTACCGCATCGACGTTGGCTGTCTCAAGGTATCCCTGCTGAACAGAGGGATTGGGCGCCGCACTGAGCGGAGCGGACTGAGGAACCGAGAAAAGAGAATGACCAACTTTGGAAAGCTTGGTCAGATCTGCGGTCGTCATCGGGACGATGCGACTAACCGTTGTACCGTTTACCTGTACTTCACCGGTCGTGGCGACATTGACCGTTCCATCGCCAACCTGAATTGGACTTCCCTCTCCCATCAGCAGGTAGCCGCCGGGATACGTGAGAAATCCATCGCTGTTGACCATGAACGAACCGGTTCTGGTCAGATAGGTGTTGCCGTCGGGCCCCTGGAGGCGAAAGAACCCGTCACCGTCAAGAGCCAGATCCAGCGGATTATCCGTTCGATCAAATGTCCCTGGGGTGAAGTCGGTGTAGGTGGTATCACCGATCGGCTTCTGCCAGTCGGATTTCCTGGGGATGATCTTCTGTTCCGCTTTGGAAAGTTCGCGCACAAACAACTGGTCTTTCTTAAAGCCAGCCGACCCGGCGTTGGCCAGGTTATTGGCGATTACTTCCTGCTTCTTGATGCGCGGGATCATTCCCGACGCCGAGCTGTACATACCCTTAATCATAGATTCCTCCAGAGGAGGAATAGCAGAGCCTGTGCCGGACTTCCGACGCACCTGATAACCGACAGATATGCAATGAGTTATAGCGATCGACGAAAGTGGGCGATCAGGTCACGAAGGTCAAACTGGGAAGAGCTTAGTAGGCAGGTCGGGAAAACTTTTCTGCGATGGCTCAGACCGGGATCTTCTCGTATTTGGCTTTGGTCTTATTGATCAATGTATCCATCGCCTGATGGAAACGCTGCTCTTCGCACTCTTCTCCGTTGCACTTCTGGTAAAGAACGCAGTCAGTCTTGTAACCAAAGCACCGGAGAGACTCGGCCAGGTAGCAGACTTTGACGTATCCGCAGCGCTCGACTTTTTTGTAGGGACGTGATGGTGTCATACTACTGATATCGGCAGCAACGGTATTCAGGTGAGCCCAATATTTGACGAGTTCCTTGGGGCGTTCCGGGCCGGCCTAAGTCCGTAATGGTGAAGGGAATTGCATAGGCTCACAGCCGGCCAGATCGAGGTTGCTGCCCGGATAGTCAATTAGTATATTGCAACAATCAACTAGGATACTGAACTACATCAACTTACTGAACCTGCAGACCGTCGGCGGTCGTGGCAAAGGGAAGCTGTCAAACTTATGAAGATTCGCACGAATTTTGCTCTCTACCCTTCCATCAAGGGAATATCTATGCAAAAAAATCTGCGTATCCTGTACTTGCTCATCGCTCTCGTAATTCTTGCCGCCATGACCTCCAAAGGGGCCGGCGTTGATCCGGGAATCAGAGATACCGTCGCAATTGACTCGGTCGCGACCTACGTCGGATCTGCCGGTATTGTCCCGGTTAGAATTTACAACGATGAACCTCTGACAAACGCAGAAGTCACACTTCGAATTGGATCCACCGACGTCAAGATTGACTCTTTCTCATTTGCCGGAGGCCGTGTAAGCACAGCCCCATTTCAGCAATTCCTCGTCAGCGATGACTCATCCATGATTGCGTTCATTTTCGATGTCGGTTCAGATGCCCCTATGTCCCCCGGAAATGGAATCCTGGGCAATCTATATCTCTCCTATAACCACTCAATCTCCCCGCAGATCGTGACAATTGACTCTACCACCTGGCTGATACCGGGCGATTTCATTGAACACACGACCATTCTCATCGATACAATGGGAGTAGACTTCAGACCCGAGTTCAAAGCCGGCAAGCTGAACGTCAGACCGGACCCGACCCGCCCCGACTCAATCTGGATCGCTCAGATACAGGCAAATGTCGGGTCGAATGCGATTGTCGATGTTTCCCTGTACAATGCCTCCAATGTTCACGAAGTGTCGCTGGCGCTGACCTGGAATTCCGCTCGCTTGACCTTGGATTCAGTGTCATATGCCGGGACTCGATGTGAGTCGGCTCCTACGAAGGGATTGAACAAGAGCAACGGAAACCGTCAGTTGCTTGCCACCATGACATTTGATGCCGGTTCTCCCCTCACTCCCGGCACCGGCGTGGCGGCGCGCCTCTACTTTACCATCGACATCAATGCGCCCGAGAGCACGGTAGTGATAGACTCCACCTCGTTCCTCGGGACTCAGTCGACCTATCTCATGCTTACCCCTGCCGATGGCAGCATTGCGTTTGCACCAGTCTTCCGACCGGGTGCCGTCTTCCTCAAGTTGGGAACCGATGTTGACGATGGCGGAGCCGGGCTCCCGCATGATTTTGCTCTGACGCAAAACTACCCGAATCCCTTCAACCCAACTACGCAGATTGAATTCAGCCTGCCGAAGGCGTCATCAGTGCGCCTCGACGTTTACAATATTCTGGGAAATCTCGTGAGGACGATTGTCGATCAACCGTACTCCGCAGGCATACACCAGGTCACTTTCGATGGCCGCAATTCCGCCGGTACGCCGGTAGCTTCTGGGCTGTACTTCTATCGACTGACAGCCGGCCAATTCGTTCAGACGAAGAAGATGGTGTTGCTTAAATAGCCGAACGTGTGTGATTGAATGAAGATAAGGCGCCGGGTCTAACCCGGCGTTTTTTATTGGATCGGACTTGAAGGTTTCTTGCGCTGGAAGGCGTAGCGAACAATTGCCAGTTCGTCCAGAAGCTTCGCTTCCTTCTGGTCGATCGATTCAACGAAGCGATGCTCCAGTTTCTCTTTGTGCTTCTCGTACGTCTTCCTCGCTCGTGCCGCTTCCACCAACCGGACTCTGCGCCGTTCCGCTTCCTGTTCCAGCCCCCTCAGAAGTTCCTTGCCGAGCACGGCGTCCCGCTTGAGTTTGACCAGGTAGCGCGATGTGGACATCAATATCTGCGGATTGACATGGCCGGTGAGAAAATGCCGGCCGTCTTCAAACGTCCGGTTCTTGGTTCCTTCGATCGCTTGGAGCGCACCCTGCTGGTACAGCACCTGCTGGAGGGCAAGCGCATGCTCCTTCTGGAGCTGCTTCTCCCTCTGCTCCTTCATCTGGAGAATTGTCTGAAGGCGGTACCGGAACTTCTTCATGGGAGTTCTTAGTTGGAAAGTATGCCTATCAGTTCGGCCACCGCGACATCGTGGTCGTACTGCTCATATATCTTCTGTCGGAAGAACGTGTTGATCGATTCGATCTTTGATATGGCAAAGTCAATGCGCGGATTGGAGCCGCGAACGTAGGCGCCGATATTAATCAGGTCCTCGGCTTCCCTGTACGTGGCGACCAGTTGACGAACTCGCCCTGCCAATTCGATCTCCTCTGGAGTCGCGACATCCTTCATCAGTCGGCTAATTGAATCAAGCAGATCCACCGCGGGGTACTGCCCGAGCGCCGCCAGACGTCGTGAGAGCGCTACGTGGCCATCCAGAATTGAGCGCACAGCATCGGAAATTGGTTCGTTGAAGTCGTCCCCTTCAACCAATACCGTATACAACCCTGTTACCGATCCCTTCTCAGAGTTGCCGGCACGTTCTAGAATGGTCGGCAGCATGGCGAATACCGATGGTGTATATCCTTTGGTCGCAGGCGGCTCCCCAACAGCCAGACCGATTTCTCGCTGAGCCATGGCCAAACGAGTCACCGAATCCATGAGCAACATGACGTCTTTTCCCTGATCGCGGAAATACTCGGCGATCGTAGTAGCTACCAGTGCACCCTTAATTCGTATCAGCGCCGGCTGGTCCGACGTTACCGCCACAACGACTGAGCGCTTCATACCTTCGGGACCCAGGTCCCGTTCGATGAATTCCCGTACTTCGCGACCACGTTCTCCCACCAGTGCGATCACATTGATGTCTGCCGACGATGCTCGTGCCATGGTGCCCATCAGAACCGACTTACCTACACCCGACCCGGCAAATATCCCCATACGCTGCCCCTTGCCGACTGTCGACATGAGGTCAATCGCCTTTACTCCGGTGCGCAGCGGTACGGTGATCCGTCGACGCTTCATCGCCGGAATGGGTTTCGCGTTAATGGATCGAGTAGTGGTACAAACAACCGGGCCGCGGTCATCAATAGGCTGACCGAGCCCCCCCAGAATACGGCCGACCAGTTCCGGACCAACGGGGATTCGAAGCTGCTCGGATATTGAGGTTACGATGGCTCCCGGCGTGATTCCGGAGATTGGCCCATACGGCATGAGGAGAATTCGATTGTCCCGGAAACCGACGACTTCAGCCTTGACTTGCGAACCATTTTCGCGGTTCTCGAT
Organism: Candidatus Zixiibacteriota bacterium; assembly: GCA_049290195.1. Lineage (GTDB taxonomy): Bacteria > Zixibacteria > MSB-5A5 > GN15 > FEB-12 > FEB-12. The sequence goes on along the minus strand of JBATNE010000093.1, from coordinate 6,021 downwards.
CGTGCAGAGCCGACCGATGGATACCGCCGGTCCGGCCGATTCAATGACCAACCCGACCACCTGAGTCACTTTGCCAAAGTGGCGAACCGTGTTGACACGGTCGATCCGTTCGGCATACATGGCATATGGGACTGACATTAGATTTCTTGTTCGCCGCCGAGTATGGCGTCGGTTATGATCTCGAATTCAGATTCCAACCGGGCGTCGATATCGCCCGAAGGCGTTTCGATAAAGCATCCCCCCATGCGGACACGAGGATCGGCCTCGAACGAAAGGTCCTTGATGGCCGTTGAATTCTGAAGAAACTTGTTAATATTCTGTTCCATAATCGGCAAATGATCGGGATGGACCTTGATCTTCAGCTTGCTCTTGTCCACCAACTGGTCGATCACGCGGTTAATCATGACAATTGAAGCTTCCCTGTCCGCTTCCACAGCGTCGAAGGTCACCTTGCGGCTGATCTTGAGCACCAGATCCAGAATCTGAGCGCGCGATTCTTCAAGCAGTCGAGACCGTTCGGAAATGGCATCCTTTATGGCAAGATCGAAATTCCGAAGCACCGCCCGCGCTTCATCCTTTCCCCGCTCCAGCCCTTCCGCGTGTCCGGCGGCGAAACCCTGTTGACGGGCTTCTTCGCACCTCAGGGCAAGGGTCTTCTCCATCTGGGCTACTTCACCAATGGGAATCAGCTTTTCTCCAGTTGCCTCAGTGACAAACGAGACATTGGGAAAAACTTCCCGAAGTCGCTTTTCTGCGCGGGAATCGGAAAGCAAATCCCTCTGTCGTTCGCCGATGAATACCGATGGTGCGTGAACGATATGCCTGATGATTTTAGACAATGATATCTTCCTTGCCACCGCGTCCGGACACTATAATCTGTCCTTCTTCCTCGAGGCGGCGGACAGCTTCGACAATCCGTCCCTGGGCCGCTTCGACATCGGAGAGTCTTGTCGGCCCCATGAATTCCATTTCTTCCTTGATCATGACCGCCACGCGTTCCGACACGTTGCTGAAGATCTTCCCCTTGACCTCGTCGCTCGCCGCCTTGAGAGCGATCGACAGATCCTTGGTCTCCACTTCCTTGAGCACGCGCTGGATCGAACGGTCGTCCAGGAGTACAAGATCGTCGAACACGAACATCATGTTCTTGATCTGAGCCGCAAGTTCCGCATCCTCCGCTTCCAGCGACTGAAGGATATTCTTCTCAGCACTGGAATCAATAAGGTTGAGAATCTCGGCAATCGCCTTGGCTCCACCAGTGACTGACAGATCACGCGATGCCGCGGCGCCAAAGTGGGCCTCCAGGGTGCCTTCAATTTCTTTCAGAATTTCCGGAGAAATCTTCTCCATCGTGGCAATTCGAAGCGCAACTTCCGCCTGGAGTTCAGGCGTCAATTCCGACAAAACAGCGGCTGCCTGCTGGGAACTGAGCTGAGTCATGACCAGGGCAATCGTCTGCGGATGTTCACTCTGGAAGAATCCGCTGAGCTGCTTGGGGTCGATGTCCTTTAACAGAGAAAAACCGTGGGTCTTGAACGAAGACTCCAGTCGGTGCAGAATTTCCTTGGCTTTGTGGCTGCCGACAGCCTTTTCCAGAATCGTCGAGGCAAAGTCGACACCGCCCTGGGAGATGTACTGGCGCGCCATGAAGATCTGATGACACTCTTCGATCACCTTCTCTTCGATCTCAGGCGGTACGTCGCGAAGGTTCGCGATTTCGACCGTGATTCTCTCAAGCTCAGTTTCACTCATGCCCTTGAGCACAAGGGAAGCTACTTCCGGACCAAAGGCGACAAGGGCGACGGCGGCCTTTTGGGTCGAAGTCATATTTTCAAATTCCATACCCATTTACTCCACCATCATAGTTTTGATGACTTTGGCCACTTCGTCCGGCTTTTCCTTGGCCGTGACTTGCATCGCGTCAACCAACCGGGGCTTACGCTTCTCCATCACAATCGGTTCGATTTCATCTTCCACCGCGCGAAGCACCTCGGCTGCCCTCTCCCGGCGCTGCTGCGGCGCAGGCATGATCTGTCCAAGCGACTTGAACAGCTTCTTTGATTTGCTCTTGAAATACAGGAAGGCCAGCAGGGCAAGCAGAACGAGCCCGACCTTCTTCCCGATCTCAATGTAGAAGTCGCGCTGGTACATCGTATCCAGCTGCAGCTGTTCCGTTTCAAATTCCTGGCGATCGAACGCGATATTGTAGATTTCCAACTGGTCATTGCGTGTGGACTGGAACCCTACGGCGTTCTTGACGATCGCGCCCAGGCGGTCCAGCTCTTCTTGTGAACGGGGCTGGTAGGTGCTCTCCGTTGTCCCGGCATCGGCAGCCGGTTTGGGGTAGGTACCATCTACCATCACCGCGACGGAAAGCCGGTCGATATTCCCGACCGAGTTAATGATATGTTCAACCGTCTTGTTCAACTCATAGTTGGTGACAACCGTCTCGTTGTTCTCCTGGTTGTTGCTTTCATTCGGCGGCTGAGTCTTGTCGGTAGCCGCATGAGTGTTCTTGGTTCGCTCTTCACTTCTGACCGCCGGTGCATTGGGGTCATATGTCTCTGATGTCTTCTCCAACTGCTGGAAATTCAGGTCGGCGTTGACTCTGACAATCGCCTTTCCCTGTCCCAGGACGCCGTCAAGCATCGACTGCGCCTTTCCCTTGAGGTATTCTTCGACTTCTTGTCTGACTTCAAGCTGTGAACTGGATAGTCCCGCCAGGGCGTCGGTGCGCTGCCCGCCGGAAAGCATATTGCCGTCGTAATCGACAATCGTGATATTCTGCGGTTCCAGACCCTCGACCGATGATGCCACCAGGTGGGAAATCCCGGCAATCTGTTGTTTGGCAAGCATCGCCCTCCCCTTCAACTTGAGGAGTACTGAAGCGGTTGCTTCTTTCTTGTCATCCCTGAACAGGCGATCTTTGGGAATCACAATGTGCACGCGGGCTGCCTGAACTTCAGACAGTTGCATGATGGTCTTGGTCAGTTCCCCTTCGAGAGCGCGACGGAAATTGAGGTTTTGGAGAAAATCGGTCATGCCCAGGTTGTTCTTGTCAAACAACGAATAGCCGATCGACCCACCGCGCGGAATGCCGTCTGCTGCCAGGGAAATGCGGGTCTTGTATACCTGATCCGATGGAACTTCGATTGAACGACCACCATCCGTGATCTGATACGGAATTTTCTGCTCGGTCAAGTAATTGATGACATCCCCCGCCTCACCTTCTTCCAGATTGGAATAGAGTCGGGAGTAGGTGACATTGTGCATCCAGCCGACCAGAAGGACGATTCCAACGATCGAGCCGGCAGCGACACCCAAAAGCATCATTACCTGACTGGGGGTCATCCGGCTGACTACGCCGGACAGATTTTTGAACGTAAGCTTGAGACTTTCCATACCATTTCCTATGTCGTCGGTGGTCGCCGCCATCCATGGCTGCGAAGCATGCTCTGAAATCCTTACATGGGCATGCGCATGAGTTCGTTAAACCCGTTTACGAGTCGGTTGCGAACCTCCAGCATGAGGTCCATCGATATTCCTGCCTGCTCGGCTTTGATCATGACGTCGTGAAGTTCCACATTCTCGCCGTTCAGCAGCGCCTGCTGCATTGCCGCGGAATCCTTCTGAACGTCATTGACCTGATTGATCGCGTTGGAGAGCAGATCACCAAAGTTGACGCCAGACTCCTGCTGTCCGGGCTGTTCGTCCTGAAGGACCCGTCCTGCAGGAGTCGCGTCTCCTAAAATGATCGAGCGCCCCGACGGCTCAATTGAGCTCGGGAGCAGTGACTTGCTTGCTATTGGAATCACGGCCATACTCACACTTTCACGTCAACGATCTGGCCAAGCATGCTGTCTTCGTTCTTGGGCTCCGTCTTTCCGTGATAGGCGGCGCTGAACCGGCCGGTATCGCGGAAGCGGCTGAACAACAGCTCCAGAGCTTTCCGTTCGTCGCCGCTCAGCGACTCCATCAAATTGCCATTGGGGGCTTTGACAGCCAGCTGCGACGCCGGCGCCTGAGACTTGGGGTCAATATTGACCGTTGTTTCCACCGGTGTGCCGCGACGGGGATCTGCACTCGGCTGATCCTGACGGTTCACCTGCTGATAGGACTGAATGCCAATCTGATTGATTTTCATTCGAAGTGCCTCTCTTTCCTATATATCCAGGGCATCTTTGACGATTTTCTTGGCGGTCGCGATCGCCGTCGCGTTCGCCTCATACGCACGGCTGGCGAGCATCATATCAACCATTTCGTTGATGATCTCGACATCCGGCATCTTCACATACCCTTCTTCATCCGCATCCGGATTTGACGGGTCATACACCAGTCGGAAGCTCGACGCCGGGTCCTGTACTTCGTTTCCTTCCGCCGTCGAAAGTTCCGTATTCTCACGAATGGTAATCTGCTTCCCAAACCGGTGACCGGGGTTGGTTCTGGCGAGCGGAGTCTCCGCCCGGCGCAAAAACGAATCGAAACTGCCCGGCTCCTTGGTCTCTTTCACCATCACCCGTTTGCGACGATACGGCCCGCCTTCGGCAGTCTCGGTCGTCTCGGCGTTGGCTATGTTCTCAGCCACGACGTTCATCTTCTTGCGCTGAATGGTCATCCCTTTCGATGACATTTGGATCGCTTGTAAGACTCCTGCCATGATCTAACTCCTATTTACTCGTGATGGCATTCTTCAGCCCTTCAAAACGCTGTTTGATCAGCCTCGCGCCAATCGTGTACAGCAGCTCGTTCTGGGCCAGATTCGATGCTTGTTCTTCTATACTAACTGAGTTGATGTCACCGTCTTTGATCTGCTGGTGATCAACCCGAGGCGCACGCTGCGGATGGGCTCCCAGCGGAATGTGATTCGGATTGGTGATCGCCCCGGAGACATGATTGGTCTGGGCCGTCATCTTGCTGAATTCTTCCTGAAAGTCGATATCCTCCGCCTGGTAGCCGGGGGTCGACACATTGGAAATATTGCTCGAGATGAGTTTGTGCCGGTATGATCCCAGGGTCAGGTATTTCTGAAAACTGGGTACGCCGATCTTCTCGAATATGAATTTCGTCAGTTGGTTATCAACAGCCATAATTCCACACAGATTTTTCCGAGCTGTGTAAATGCAACCGTGATGCCAATTCCTGCGGGAATCAGCCAACTTGTTTAATTGCAACGAATTGGATTATTGGCCGGACTGGATCAGCAGGCTGTCCGGAACTTCATCCGGGAAAGAAAGACTGCTCAAAGTGGAATCGTTTTCCAAGGAGTCCGAGGGATTGTGTGTGATATAGTAGAGCTGCGATGACGGTTCCTTTTCGGTCATCTCCATTGTCAGGATGACCACGTCTACCCGGCGATTCTGCGCCCGGTTTTCAATGCTGTTATTGGGCTTGATCGGACGATACTCCCCGTAACCAAGCGCCGAAACCCGCTCCGGCGATATGCCGTGGTTCTCGGTCAAATACCTGACCACCGACGTCGCTCGGGCCGAGGACAATTCCCAGTTCGATGGAAATATCGGGGTCGCGATCGGCAGATCATCGGAATGCCCCTCAATACGAACGTGGTTCGGCAGGTTGACTACCTTGACTGCAATGAGATCCAGTATCTCCTTCGCGTGCGACATGAGAGTCGCCGAAGCTGCCGGGAATAGCGCTGATTCCATGATATGGACCACCAGCCCACGCTCGGTCACTTCCGTCCGGATTTCCCCCTGACGATTGATCTCTTTAAAGCGCTCCTCAATCTGCTTTTGAATCATCTTGAGATTGCCGATTTGCAGAAGCCCATGGCCGGTCTTCTTCGGCTCATTCTCATTTTTGATGACCGTCTCCCCCCCCTTCAAAACGCCATTGAGCGCCTCGGCCATCTTGCCGAACTTCTTGGCGTCGACTTTGGACATGGAGTACATAACGACGAAAAACGCCAACAGCAGCGTTATAAGGTCCGAATAGGTCAGGAGCCAGCGCTCCAGATTTTCATGAGGGTCTTGTTCTGATTTGCGTCTGCGCACGGGTCAGTCT